>JAYSFH010000037.1:10647-15669 GCA_041913405.1 Dongia sp.
CGAAGCGCTCCTTGAGGCCGTCGGCCGTGCCGTCCGCAACGGCGTCGGGCAGGCCGGCGCCTTTCGCAAAGATGCCGGTGACGATAGCGCCGGGCGAGATGCTGTTGACGCGGATGCCCTTCTCGGCGAGCTCCGCGGCGACGCAGCGCGTGACGTGGATCACCGCCGCCTTGGCCGCCGAATAGCTGTGGGCCGAACGGCCGGCGCTGAGGCCGGCGATGCTGCCGGTGTTGATGATGCTGCCGGAGCCTTGGCGGATCATAGCCGGCGCCGCGTGCTTCATGCCGAGCACGACGCCGCGCAGATGGGTGGCGATGACCATGTCGAAATGGTCGATGTCGAGATCAGCGATCGGGGCCAAACGACCGGGGTTGCCGGCATTGTTGAACAGGCAGTCGAGGCGCCCGAACCTGGCGAGCGTCTGCTCGACCAGGGCCTTGACGTCGCCTTCCTGGGTGACATCGGTGCGCAGGAAGATCGCGCCCGGCCCGAGCGCCTTGGTCAGGCTTTCGCCTTCGACCTGTCTTCGCCCTGCAACCACCACCTTGGCGCCTTCCGCGACAAACAGCTCGGCCGTGCGGGCGCCGATGCCGCTGGTCCCGCCGGTGATGATCGCGACTTTTCCGTCCAGCCTGCCCATTTCAGCCCCTTGAAGATTGACAAGTGGCGAATATCCCACGGGCGAAGGCCAAGAGTCAGCGGAGATCTACCGCGGCCGAACGGCTAGCCGTTCTCCGCCAGCACGGTGCCGGCGAGGTAGAGCGAGCCGCAGATCAGCACTCGGCAGGCTGGGCCGTCGTCGTGGGAGTCCACGACCGCGCGCAAGGCCGCTTCGACCGAGGGGAAGGCGCTGGAGATCAGGCCCACTTCGGTGCCGGCCTTCACGCAATCCTCGGCGGAGAGCGAGGCGTGGTCGCCTGGAATGGCGACGGCGTTCAAGTCTTCCAGCAGCGGCGCCAGCGGTTTGAGGAAGGCGACCGGGTCCTTGGTCGAGAGCATGCCGAAGATCGCATGGGCGCGAAGATCGGCGCCGCGCTTGCGATCCTGGTCCTGCCAATCGCGGATCATGTTGGCGATCACCTGGCCGGCATCCTCGTTATGGCCGCCGTCGAGCCAGAGCTCCCAGTCCGGCGGCAGCATTTCCACCAGCGGGCCGTTGGTCAGCCGCTGCATGCGGGCCGGCCATTGAACACTGCGCAGACCCCGCGCGATGGCACCGTCGTCGATTTTGAAACCCTCCAGCCAACGGGTCGCGGCGATCGCGGTCCCGGCATTGGCAAATTGATGTGAGCCGAGCAGGCCCGGCGGCGGATAGCGGCGCGGGCCACGGCCGTCCAGGAAGCGGAGCGAGTCCTTCAAGAGACCGTCCACGAACCACTCCTTGCCGTAGCGGTAGAGCGGTGCGTTCAATTCCCTGGCCTTCGCCTCGAAGACCGCGAGCGCCTCGGCCGGCTGGCGGCCGACGATCGCCGGGCGGCCCCGCTTGATGATGCCGGCCTTGGCGGCCGCGATCTGCTCGAGCGAGTTTCCGAGAAACTGCATGTGGTCCATGGAGATCGGCATCAGCACGGATGCCAGCGGCTGGTCGATCACATTGGTCGCGTCGAACTCGCCGCCGAGGCCGGTCTCCAGCAGGATCACGTCGGCGGGCGTGCGCATGAAGGCGAGGAAGGCCGCAACCGTGGTGATCTCGAAGAAGGTGATCTGCTGGCCGCCGTTGGCCTGCTCGCATTCCTCGAGCAGATCGATCAGCGCCGGCTCCTCGATCAGCGAGCCTGCGAGGCGGATGCGCTCGTTGAAGCGCACCAGATGCGGCGAGGTGTAGACATGGACCTTGTAGCCGGCGGCCTCGAGGAAGGCGCGGAGATAGGCGATCACCGAGCCCTTGCCGTTGGTGCCGGCCACATGGATCACCGGCGGCAGCTTCTTCTCCGGGTTGCCGACCCGGTCCAGCAGGCGCTGCACGCGGGTCAGCTCGAGATCGATGAGCTTCGGGTGCAGCTTGTTCAGCCGATCCAGCACGATGTCGCTGGAGCTGCTGGAAGATTGGGGCGACGCGTTCACCGACGCGATCTTGTTCACGGTCGTTATCGCTAAAAGTTAAGCCGCTTCACGCTTGGTCAAGAGGCCGATCAGACGGGCGAGCTGCTCGCGCAGCTCCTTCCGGGGCACAACCAGGTCGACGATGCCGTGCTCGAGCAGGTATTCGGCACGCTGGAAGCCCTCCGGCAGCTTCTCGCGGATCGTCTCCTCGATCACGCGCTGGCCGGCAAAGCCGATGACCGCGCCCGGCTCCGCCACATGGATGTCACCCAGCATCGCGAAGGAGGCCGAGACGCCGCCGGTGGTCGGATCGGTCAAGAGCACGATGAAGGGCAAACCCGCCTCCTTCACGCGGTCGACGGCGATGACGCTGCGCGGCATCTGCATGAGGGACAGGATCCCTTCCTGCATGCGCGCACCGCCCGAAGCCGGGATCGCGATCATGGCAGCGCCCTTCTCGACCGCGATCTCCGAGGCCTTCACCAGGCCCTCGCCGACCGCCATGCCCATGGAGCCACCCATGAACTCGAAGTTGAAGGCGGCGACAACCACGGGAACGCCGAGGATGGTGCCGGAGCCGACGATGATGGCGTCGGTCTCGCCGGTCTTGGACTGCGATTCCTTGACGCGATCGGTGTAGCGCTTGCGGTCGCGGAACTTCAGCGGATCCGGCTCGACCTTCGGCAGATCGGCGCGCTCGTACTTGCCGTCGTCGAACATGAGCTCGAGCCGGCGCTTCACGCCGATCCGCAGATGATGGCCGCAATGGGTGCAGACCCGCTGGTTGGCTTCAAGCTCGCGGTGGAAGATCATCTGGCCGCAGGATGGGCACTTGTCCCAGAGATTGTCCGGGGTGTCCGGCTTCTTGACCAGCGCGCGGATCTTGGGGCGAACGAAGTTGGTGAGCCAGCTCATGCCACGGCGCTCCGCTGCTTCGCCGCGGAACGCACGCCGCCGGCGAGATCGCGCACCAGCTCCAGCACATGCTCCTTGAGGCCGGACTTCGGCTTGCCGTTCGCATCGAGCGAATCCGCGATGCGCTGGACGATCGCCGAGCCGACGACGGACGCGTCGGCCTGCTCGGCGACGGCGCGGGCCTGATCGGCGGTCTTTATGCCGAAGCCGACCGCGACCGGCAGATCGGTGTGGCGCTTCAGCCGCTGCACCGCCTTGGCGATGTCGACGTTGCTCGCCGACTTGGTGCCGGTGATGCCGAGGATCGAGACGTAATAGACGAAGCCCGACGTGTTCTTCAGCACCGTCGGCAGGCGCTGGTCGTCGGTGGTCGGCGTCGCCAGGCGGATGAAGTTCAAGCCCGCCTTCAGCGCCGGCAGGCAGAGCTCGGCGTCCTCCTCCGGCGGCAGGTCGACGATGATCAAGCCATCGACGCCCGCTTTCAGCGCGTCCTTGAGAAACGCCTCCACGCCGTAGGAATAGATCGGGTTGTAGTAGCCCATCAGCACGATCGGCGTCTTCTGCTCGGTCGCGCGAAATTCGGTCACGAAGGCCAGCGTCTTCTTCAAGGTCATGCCGCTTTTGAGCGCGCGCAAGGACGAGGCCTGGATCGCCGGGCCATCGGCCATCGGGTCGGTGAAGGGCATGCCGAGCTCGATCACGTCGGCGCCGGCAGCGGGCAATGCCTTCACCAGGTCCAAGGCCGTGGCATAGTCGGGATCACCCGCGGTCACGAAGACGACGAGGCCGGCACGGCCTTCCGCCTTCAGATCAGCGAAGCGGCGTTCGATGCGGGTGGTCATAGCTTGGTCCCGAGCCTTTCCGCGACGGCGAAGATGTCCTTGTCGCCGCGGCCGCTCAAATTGACGATCACGGTCTTGTTCTTTCCGAGCTTGGGCGCGAGCTTCTTCACATAAGCCAGCGCATGCGCGGGCTCGAGCGCCGGGATGATGCCTTCGACGCGGCTGAGCAGCTGGAAGGCCTCGAGCGCTTCGGTGTCGGTCGCCGAGACGTAGTTGGCGCGGCCGATGTCATGCAGCCAGGAATGCTCCGGCCCGATGCCGGGATAATCGAGGCCGGCCGAGATCGAATGCGCGTCGGCGATCTGGCCGTCGGCATCCTGCAGGAGATAGGTGCGGTTGCCGTGCAGCACACCGGGGCGGCCGCCGGTGATCGAGGCGGCATGGCGGCCGGTCTCGACGCCGTCGCCCGCGGCTTCCACGCCGTAGATCTCCACGGACGTGTCGTCGAGGAAGGGGTGGAACAGGCCCATCGCGTTGGAGCCTCCGCCGATGCAGGCGACCAGCGCATCCGGCAGGCGGCCTTCCGCCTCATGGTGCTGCTGCTTGGCTTCGTCGCCGATCACGCTTTGGAAGTCGCGCACCATGGCGGGATAGGGATGCGGGCCGGCGACGGTGCCGATGATGTAGAAGGTGTTCTCGACGTTGGCGACCCAGTCGCGCAGCGCCTCGTTCATCGCGTCCTTCAAGGTGCGGGTGCCGGACTTCACCGGCACAACCTCGGCGCCGAGCAGCTTCATGCGGAAGACGTTGGGCTGCTGCCGGGCGATGTCGACCTCGCCCATGTAGACGGTGCAGGGCAGGTTGAAGAGCGCCGCCACCGTCGCCGTCGCCACGCCATGCTGGCCGGCGCCGGTCTCGGCGATGATCCTTGTCTTGCCCATGCGCTTGGCCAAGAGGATCTGGCCGATGCAGTTGTTCACCTTGTGGGAGCCGGTGTGGTTCAGTTCCTCGCGCTTCAGGTAGATGCGCGCACCGCCCAGCTCCTGGGTCAGGCGCTGGGCGAAATAGAGTGGGCTCGGCCGGCCGATGTAATGCTTGCGCTGATACGCCATCTCCTCGGCGAATTTCGGGTCGGCCTTAGCTTCGTCATAGGCCTTCTCGACGGCGAGGATCAGCGGCATCAGGGTCTCGGCGACGAAACGTCCGCCGAAAATGCCAAAGCGGCCGTGTTCATCGGGGCCGGCGCGGAATGTATTGGGTTTGTTCACGAGCTTCTGATGAC
>JAYSFH010000038.1:0-15638 GCA_041913405.1 Dongia sp.
AGCGCGCCGCCAGATGCCGGTGCAGGACCGGGTCGCGCTCGACCACGATCAGGCGATCGGGCGGCAGGCCGGTATCGAGGATGGCACGGGTCACCGGCCCGGTGCCGCCGCCGAGCTCGACCACATAGCCTTCGCTCCCCAGCGGAATATGCCGGGCCATGGCCGCGGCAAGCTCCGGGCTGCTCGCGGCGACGGCGCCGATCTTCAGCGGGTTCTTCAGCCAGAGCTTCAGCAGCAGGCGCGATTCAGACAGCATATGGCCGGGCCGATTCTTAGTGCTCATTCTTGGGCGCATCCTAGCCAAGTCAGGGCGCGGTGCAAGACCCTGACAGCTGTAAGGCTTCGGTCAGGTCGTCAGCACGACCTTCCCGGTGGACTTGCGCGCCACCAGGATATCGAAAGCTTGAGCAAAATCCGCCAGATCGAATCGATGGGAAATATGCGGTTTCAACCGTCCGGCGGCATGCATGCGGCCCAGGCCCGCGAAACAATCCACAATGAGCTCGGGCCGGTGGCGGCGGTAGGAGCCCCAGTAGAAACCCTGGGCATCGATATTCTTCACCAGCAGGATATTGGCCGGGATCTTCTGGATCTGCCCGGCGGCGAAGCCGACCACCAGCAGCCGTGCGCCCCAGGCGACGCAGCGCAGCGACGCGTCGAAGATCTCGCCGCCGACCGGATCGTAGACCACATCGACGCCCTCGCGCCCCAGCTCGGCCGCGATCGCCTTCACCCGGTCGCGCACATTCTCTGACTTGTAGTCGATGGTCCAGTCGGCGCCGTGCTGCTGCGCAACCGCGCATTTGTCGGCACCGCCCGCCGTCGCGATCACTTTGGCACCCATGGCCTTGCCGATCTCGACCGCGGTCAGGCCGACGCCGCCGGCGGCGCCATGGACCAGCAGCAGCTCGCCTTCCTGGAGCCGCGCCTTCCAGACCAGCGCGCCATAAGAAGTGCCGTAGGCGATGACGAAGCCACCCGCGACCACGGGATCCATGCCGGAAGGAATCGGCACCGCATCCGCGGCACGCACCATCGCCTGTTCGGCGAAGCCGCCGTGGTCCACGGCCGCCATCACCGGATCGCCGACCTTGATGCGCGTCTCACCGGGACCGACTTCCAGCACCCTGCCCGCCAGTTCCAACCCGGGCGTGAAGGGGAGCTCGGGCTTCTGCTGATACTGACCGGCGATCATCAGCGTGTCGGCGAAATTCAGCCCCGCCGATGCAACCTTGACCTTGATCTCGCCGGCCTGCGGCGACGGCAGGTCGGGAATCTCGACGAGCTTCAGGTCAGCGGGCTTGCCGAGAATCTGGCATTGCAATGCGCGCATCTAGAACCGTGCCTCGGTGCCGGGCGCGATCTTGCCGGTGATGGTGCCGGCCCAGTTCTTGATCGGCGGCTCGATCACCGCCTGCAGCTTCGCCTCGGCGGCTTCATCGATCACGCCGAGATGGCGCAGCACGGCGCCCATCGCCACTTCAGACGCGCGGCCGCCGCCATCCGCGACCTTGAGACAGATGCCGAGCCCGTGCTCGGGCAGCGCCCCCATGTAGACGCCCTCGGCGCCGGTCTTGATCGCCGCCTTGGCGCCGGTGACTTCCATCACCTGGGTGCAATAACGGTTGGTGCCGGCGACATACCAGGGCTCAGCCGTCATCGCCCTGGCAATGCGGCGGCAGGCCTCGGCCCGCGCATCGGGGAGATGATGCGGATCGGCGAACTGCGCCATCGCGAAGGCATGATGGCCGATCGGAAAGGCGATGGTCGGGATGCCGCAGCCATCGATGCCGCGCGGCACGCCGGTCAGGCTGAAGCCGGACATCTGCTCGAGGATGCCGACCAGGCGCTGCTGCAGCGGATGCTCGTATTGGAGATAGCCCCTGGTCGGGAAGCCGAGATGCACCGCGGCGGTGAGGAAGCCGGTATGCTTGCCCGAGCAGTTGTTACGTTCGCGGGTCGGGCCTTCATGCGCCTCGTACATCGCGCGCAGGGCCGGCTCGTGGCTCGGCGCCTGCGGGCCGCATTCGAGATCGTCGACAGTGAGACCCACTTTGCCGAGCCAGGCTTTCACCGCATCGACATGGCCGGGCTCGCCGTTATGCGAGGCACAGGCCAGCGCGATCTCGCGATCGCCGAGCTGGTACTTGTCGGCGGCGCCGGATTCGACCAGCAGCAAGGCGAGCAGCGGCTTGATCGCCGAGCGGCCATAGATCGGCGCCTCGAAATCGCCCCAGGCGGCGATCACCCCGCCATGGGAATCGACCACCGCGCCATGCACCTCGTGCTGGCTCTCGATCAGGTTGCCGCGCCAGACGTCGATCCGGATCGGGCTGCCATCGCTCGGCACCGCGGGCAGGTCGCGGAACTGCGGCGCGGGATGAACCGGGTGGTGATGGTGGTGGTGATGATGGTGGTCGTCTTGCATGGCGCGTCCTGAGGCCTTTCAGGGCTGCACCATGGAATGCGCCGCGGCGGCGCGCAAGCTCAGCTTTGCGCCGCCTTCCGGCTGCGCTGCCGCGCGGTCTCGAGGTTGGGCAGCAGCACCGTCAGCAGGCCGATCGCCGGCAGCCAGGCGCAGACCGAGTAGACGAACTCGACGCTGGTCCGATCGGCGAGCTCGCCCAAGACCGCCGCACCGATGCCGCCCATGCCGAAAGCGAGGCCGAAGAACAGGCCGGCGATCATGCCGACGCGGCCGGGCACCAGCTCCTGGGCATAGACCAGGATCGCCGAGAAGGCCGAGGACAGGATCACGCCGATCACCACGGTCAGCGCCACGGTCCAGAACAGGCCGACATGCGGCAACAGCAGGGTGAAGGGCAGCGGCCCCAGGATCGAGAACCAGATCACGCGCTTGCGGCCAATCATGTCGCCGATCGGCCCGCCGGCGAGCGTACCCGCGGCGAAGGCGCCGAGGAAGACAAAGAGGAAGATCTGCGAAGTCTGCACCGACACGTGGAAGCGGTCGATCAGGTAGAAGGTGTAATAGCTGCGCAAGCTCTCGGTGTAGAAGAATTTGGAGAAGATCAGCGCCAGCAGCACCAGCAAGGCGGTGACGACCTGCCGCTTGCTGAGCTGCGGCGGCACATAGTCGGCACGCGGCTTCGCGGCGCGGGCCTTGCGATGCGCCTGGTACCAGCTGGCGACGCCGTAGAGCACCGCCATCGCAACCAGGGCCGCGCCCGAGAACCAGGCGAGGCTCGCCTGGCCATGCGGCAGGATGATGAAGGCCGCCATCAGCGGGCCGATCGCGGAGCCGACGTTGCCACCGACCTGGAAGATCGATTGCGCGAGTCCATGCCGGCCGCCGGAGGCCAGCCGCGCCACCCGCGAGGATTCCGGATGGAAGATCGAGGAGCCCATGCCGACCATCGCCGCGCCGACCAGCAGGACCGGATAGCTGCCGGCGAAGGCCAGCAGCAGCAGCCCGATCAGGGTGCAGCCCATGCCGACCGGCAGCGCGAAGGGCCGCGGCTTCTTGTCGGTGGTGTAACCGACCACCGGCTGCAGCAGCGAGGCGGTGATCTGGAAGGTGAGCGTGATGAGGCCGATCTGGGCGAAGGAGAGCGTATATTCGCTCTTCAGGATCGGGTAGATTGAGGGGATCAGCGACTGCATCATGTCGTTCAGCAGATGGCTGAAGCTGATCGCGCCCAGGACGGCCAAGGCGGTCTTCTCCGCATCGCTCCGATCGGCGGTTGCGGCCAAATTGCTCACGCGGGCTTACTCCGGCTGGGATCACTGCGGCAGGAGCGCCATGTTCGCCGCCGCATCGCGACCGGACAACCGCAACGACCGGTGATCAGCCTTGCGTTCGGCGCAACCTCACCCGCCGTAGACGCCCACCGCCAGCGAGCGGGGCGAGAGTTCGGGCGCGCCGAACCGCAAGGGGAAGCCGGCGCGCAGCCAGCGGCCGGACTCCACCCTCACCTTCCAGAGCCGTTCAGCGCCGGGAAAGGCTTCGACCTCCGGGCCATCCCACACGACTTCCGCCGTGCCGGTCACCTGCAACAAATCGCCGGTGGCGAAGTCCGGGATCAGCAGGCCGGCCCGCGGGTGAGCGATGAGGTTGCCGATGGTCTGGAAGAAGCCGTTGCCGCGAAAATCCGGCACCACGATCGCGCCCTCCTGATCGAGGCCGAGAAAGCCGGGCTGGCCGCCGCGATGCGAGACGTCGATGCTGTACCGGCCGTCCTCGCGCTTCGCGGCTGAAGCGACGAACATCGTGTCGGCGCGGCGGATCAGGTCCGCGGCTTCCTTGGGCAGTTCCGCGAAGGCTTCGACCGCGCCGGCTTGCGGCGTGAAGGCGGTGTAGTCGCGGCGCTGGATGTATTGCGGGCAGTTGCCGAAACTCTCGCGCACATGGACCGCGAAGCCCGCCATGTCGCGCGCGACCACATGCCCGTTCATGCGGTTGCGGCGGCGGGTCGGGAGCTCGATGCCGAGAAAGCCGAGCGTGTTGCCGACTTGCAGCGCATCGCCGAGCGGATCGCCCGGCAGCGGGTTGGCCTCGATCTCCAGCCGCCGCGGATGCGGACTGCTGGCGAAGCCGGGCATGCCGGAAAGGATGGAGGCCCAGGGGCGCTGCTCGGCGTCGAGCGAGCCCACCACGATGAAGGGCAGCTGCTCGAAGAACTGGCGGTGCTGGTCGGGCATGAAGTCGCGGACGACCTTCGGCCCGATCTGCGCCATATGCTCAGCCGTTCCGGCGCGCGCCTGCGCGGCGCGCTCGCCGTCATGCCAGGTGTTGGCGATCATCGCGGCATCCTTTCGAAATGCGGCAGGGCTTCGACCCGCTGCAGCCAGGCCTGGATGGCGGGATAGGGCTCGAGCGCGATGCCGCCCTCCGGCGCCACCGCCGTGTAGCTGTAGAGCGCAAGGTCGGCGAGGGTCGCGCGCGCGCCGACCAAGAAGGCCCGGTCCTTGAGCTCCGCCTCCAGGATCTTGAACCGGCGCTCGCCCAGGGCGTGGGCGGCGGCGAGATCGAATTGCCCGCCGAACTTCAGGACGACCCGGGCCCGGGCCGGGCCGAAGGCCAGCCAACCCTGCGCCACCGAGAGCCAGCGCTGCACCTCGGCCGCCGCACCCGGGTCGGTCGGCAGCCAGGTCCGGTCGGGATCGTAGCGGCTGGCGAGATAGACCAAGATCGCGACCGAGTCCGCGACCACGGTGCCGGCATCGTCGATGACCGGCACGGTCGCGAAGGGATTGAGCCGCCGGAAGGCCTCGCCCCGCTGCTCCCCGCCCGCGAGGTCGATCGCTTGGAAGGTGAAAGGCAGGTCGAGCAGCCGGAGCATCACCTCGGCGCGGTGGGAATGGCCGGAGAGCTTGAATCCGTAGAGGGTGATCGGTTGGGTCGGGCGCATGAAGGTCTCCAGTGCTGCGGGAGCTCCATATTTATTATTTCTAGCGGCGCCATAAATGTCTTAGTTTGTCCTTCTCTATTTCAGATTTCGCATTAATCATGGACCGCCTGGAAGCCGTCGAGATCTTCGTCGCCGTGGCCGAGGCCGGCAGTTTCGTCGGCGCGTCGCGGCAGCTCGGGCGCTCGCCGGCGGCGATGACCCGGGCGGTGGCCGGCCTGGAAGACCGGCTCGGGATCCGCCTCTTCAACCGCACCACCCGGGCGGTCGCGCTGACCGATGCCGGCGCCCGCTATCTCGAGCGGGCGCGGCGGGCTTTGGCCGAGTTCTCCGAACTGGAGCTCTCGGCGGCGGGCGAGCAGCAGGTGCCGCAGGGACTGCTGACCGTGACCGCGCCGGAGATGTTCGGGCGGCTGCACATCCTGCCGATCGTACAAGCCTTCATGGCGGAGTACCGGCAGGTCGATGTCTCGCTGCTGCTCTTGAACCGCATCGTCTCCTATATCGACGAGGGCATCGATCTGGGGCTGCGGATCGCGCAGCTTCCGGATTCCAGCCTGCAGGCGATCCTGGTCGGCCAAGTGCAGCGGATCTGCTGCGCCAGCCCCGATTATGTCGCCGCCCACGGCAGCCCGCGCCGGGTCCAGGACCTGAGCCGCCACGCCATCATCGCCACCACCGGCGTTCGCCCGGTCGCCGACCGCTGGAACTTCGAGCGGCGGGGGCAGACCGTCTCGGTGCCGATCCAGCCGCGGCTCGCGGTGAACTCGGTCCAGGCGGCGCTCGACGCCGCGGTCGCCGGCGGCGGGATCGTCCGGCTGCTCTCCTACCAGACCGCCATCGCCGAGGCGGAAGGGAAGCTGGTCCGGGTGCTGGAGGCTGAGCCGCAGCCGCCGGTCCCGGTCCACATCGTCCACCCGGCCGGACGGCACCTCGCCATCAAGGCCCGGCTGTTCATCGACCGCGCCGTCGGCACCTTGCGAGAGAAATTCACCCCATAGAAAAGTTAGAGGGCACCTCTTGACGGAAGTGACAGATTACATAATTTGTCACTCGTCAATTTTCCCAGAGGAGCTTCTCATGGAACAGCGTCGTCTCGGCTCGAATGGGCCACTCGTCTCCGCGATCGGTCTCGGCTGCATGGGCATGTCGGACTTTTACGGCCCGGCCGACGACAAGGAGAGCCTCGCCACCATCGATGCCGCGCTCGAGGCCGGCGTCACGCTCTTCGATACCGGCGACTTCTACGGCATGGGCCATAACGAGCTGCTGCTGCGCGAGGCGATCAAGGGCGGCAAGCGCGAGCGCATGTTCATCCAGGTGAAATTCGGCGCGCAGCGTGCGCCCGACGCGTCCTTCCTTGGCTTCGACGCAAGGCCTGCGGCGGTGAAGACCGCGCTCGCCTACTCGCTGAAGCGGCTCGGCACCGATTACATCGATCTCTACATGCCGGCACGACTGGATCCAGTGGTGCCGATCGAGGAAACCGTCGGCGCGATGGCCGAGCTGGTGAAGGCCGGATACATCCGCCACATCGGTCTTTCGGAAATGGGCGCGGCGACCATCCGCCGCGCGCATAAGGTGCATCCGATCGCCGGGCTGCAGATCGAATACGGGTTGATGACCCGCAGTATTGAGGCGGAGATCTTGCCGACCTTGCGCGAGCTCGGGATAGCGGTGACCGCCTATGGCGTGCTCGGCCGCGGCCTGCTCGGCGGGTTGAAGGCCAGCGACTTTTCCCGGCCCGGCGACTTCCGCGGGCATACACCGCGCTTCCAGGGCGAGAACCTCGCCAACAACCTGACCCTGGCGCAGCAGCTCGAGACCCTGGCCAAGGAGAAGGGCGTCAGCTCGGCCCAGTTGGCGATCGCCTGGGCGCTGACCCGGGGCAACGACATCATCCCGCTGGTCGGCACCAAGAACCGCAAGCGTCTCGCCGAGGCCGTTCAGGCCATGGCGATCGCGCTTTCCAAGGCGGATCTGGCGCAGATCGAAGCAGCCGTTCCGGCCGACGCCGTCGCCGGCACCCGCTATGACGCGCGGCAGATGCAGATGCTGGACAGCGAGCGCCGCTCCGCCTGATAAGGAGGGCATGAAGAAGCCCCCAACCCGTATCGGTGAACTCGAAGGCAAAGGCAGCGAGACCCGCGAGCGCATCCTCGCGGCGGCGGAGGAGTTGCTGCGCAAGCACGGCATCGCCAAGACCTCGGTGGTGGACGTTGCGCGTGCGCTCGAGATGAGCCACGCCAACGTCTACCGCCATTTCGCCAGCAAGTCCGAGCTGCAGGATGCCGTCGCCGAGCAGTGGCTGGCCAAGATCATGGCGCCGCTCAGGGCGATCGTCGCGGAGAAGGGCGATGCCGCCGAGCGGCTGGAGCGCTGGGTGTTGACCCTGGCGGCGCAGAAGCGCGCCAAGGTGCTGAACGACCCCGAGCTCTTTGCCGCCTATCACGCGATCGCACAGGACGCCCGCGCGGTGATCGAGAGTCATGTCGGCGAGCTCCAGCAGCAGATCGCGCAGTTGATCCGCGACGGCGTCGCCCAAGGCGCCTTCAAGGTGAAGAACGCGGACGCGGCCGCGGTCGCCGTGCTCAACGCGACATCGCGCTTCCATCATCCCTATCACGTGAAGGAATCCGGCGGCCGCGACACCACGCCGGAGATCAAGGCGGTGCTGCAACTGGTGCTCGCGGGCCTGCGTGCCGGCACGCTCTGACGCGGCGCCAAGCTGCATACAGATGCGGGTGTGATCTCGACAACTTTTGTTTGACGCGGTGGAGAAGCCGCGAGACTGTGCCCGGGGACAAAAATCACATCCGAGTCGGCTTTCCGGCTAAGGCTCGGAAACAGGGATCCGGGGGCGCGTTGCGCGCAGCAATCCAACTGATGGTGCTGGCCGTTATCCTGTCGGGTATCGGCCCGGTGCTGGTGCGCGAGAGCCCCGTCGATCCGGCGGCGACCGCGTTCTGGCGCCTCGCCATCGCGCTGCCGATCGCGCTCTTTTTCATCCGGCGCTCGGTCCTGCTGCCGCCGCGCGCGATGGCCTGGGCTGCCTTCGCCGGCCTCTGCCTCGCCGGCGACCTCTGCTTCTGGAACGAGGCCTTGATACGCACCACGATCCTCGAGGGCACTGTCCTCGTCATGGTCTATCCGCTGATCGCCGCCATCGCGAACTATCTCATCTTCAAGGAGCGGATCACCAAAAGGGTCGCGACCGGCGGCCTGATCGCCTTCGGCGGCCTGCTGCTCATGGTTGCCGATGCCGATGCCAGCGGCGGCTCGAGCATGACCGGCGATCTCATGGCGGTGGCGGCGGCGTTCTTCTACACCGGGTCGCTGCGGATTTACGCGCGGCTCTGTCGAAACTACGAAACCCAGATCGTTTCCTTCTGGCTGATCTTCTGGGCCGCGGTCGGCGCGCTGCCGGTGGCGCTTCTGGAAGACCGCACCCTGCCGGTGACGCCGCAGAACTGGGCCTATGTCGTCGGCTATGCAGTGCTCACCCTGGTGAGCTACAACCTCTTCAACCGTGGCCTGAAGACCGTGCCCACCGGCCTCGCCTCGCTGATGGGCTATGGCCAGCCGGTGGTCGCGACCATCCTCGGCTATTTCCTGCTCGACGAGACGCCGACCCTGGACGGGATCCTCGGCAGCATCGTGATCGTCATCGGTCTGGTGCTGGCGACCCGGCAGCCCCCCGAAAAGCCACAGGAAAAGCCACAGGAAAAGCCACTGGCGCCGGCCGATTAGCGCGCTATGTTCCGGCCATGAGCGACAACGACAACAAGCGCGATCGCGCCTCCAACGCCATGGCCGGGCCGGGGCCGAAGATGCGCGGCTACTTCGGCATCGGCGTCGAGGGCATCTCGAAGCCGATGAATCTCGGCGCCGTGCTCCGCACCGCGCATGCCTTCAACGCCAGCTTCGCCTTTGCCATCAAGGCCGAGTTCGACGTGCCGACGGTGCTGGCCAGCGACACTTCGGCCGCCTTCCACAGCCTGCCGGTGCAACTCTACGAAGACGTGGACAGCTTCACCCTGCCGATGGGCTGCCGGCTGATCGGGATCGAGATCACCGAGGACGCGGTCGACCTGCCCTCCTTCACCCATCCGGTCGCGGCCGCCTATGTGCTGGGCGCCGAGCAGGATTCGCTCTCGCCGGCGCTACAGGCGCGCTGCGATTTCATCGTGAAGATCCCGACCAAGTTCTGCGTCAACCTCGCGGTCGCCGGTGCCATCGTGATGTACGACCGGATGATCAGCCTCGGCCGCTTCGCCGAGCGGCCGGTCCGGGTCGGCGGACCACCGGCCGTGCAGCAGAAAAAGCACCGCCACGGCCTGCCGATCTGGAAGAAGAACCGGTTGAAAGCATTGGGCAATCCCGAATAGCACGGGCGATCACATTTGCCTTTCCCGGGTGGATTTTCGGCGGCGCACCTGATACATCCCGCCGATGGAAATCATTCTCAGATCACTCCTCGCCGGCTTCGCCCTGAGCCTCGCCGCTACGGCCGCGGCCTTCGGCCAGGAAGTCGCGCAGGACACCACCGCAGCGGCGGCAGCGGCGACGCCCACGGCGGTCGGCACCTTCAAGTCCTGGTCGGCCTATACCTTCGAGGATAAGGGCCGGCTCATGTGCTACACCCAGAGCGACCCCCAGGGCTCGATCGGGAAGGTCCAGAGCCGCGGCTCGGCGGCGGTGATGGTGATCCAGGCGCCCGACGCGGCGGCGAAAGACCAGGTCTCGATCGTGCTCGGCTTCCTGCCGCAAGACGGCAAGAACGTGACCGTCACGATCGGCGCCAAGGCCGGCAAGGGCAAGAAGTTCACCCTGAAGAAATTCGCGGTCGGCCGCGCCTGGGCCGAGAGCAGCGGCCAGGACAAGCAGATCGTCAGCGCGATGAAGCGCTACAACTACCTGGTGGTCGATGCCACGTCGAAGAACGGCGAGAAGGTGCGCGACACCTATTACCTCTCCGGCTTCGGCAAGGCCTACGACGCCTCGGTGAAGGCCTGCAAATGAGCACCGCGCATCACGCCGAGGTGTTCGAGGCGCCGCCGCAGGCGGCCGACGCCAAGCGGACTCTGGTCGGCCTCTCGCGCGAGGAGCTGACCGCGCTCATGCAGGAGATCGGCGAGCCGGCCTTCCGCGCGCGCCAACTCTGGCACTGGATCTATCACCGCGGCGAGATCGACTTCGACAAGATGACCAGCCTCGCCAAGCCGTTCCGCGCGGCGCTGGCCGAGCGTTTCGCGGTCGGCCGGCCCGGCGTCAGCGTCGACCGCGAGTCGATCGACGGCACCCGCAAATGGCTGCTGAAATTCCAGGACGGCCAGGAAGCGGAAGCGGTGCATATCCCGGAGGAGGATCGCGGCACGCTCTGCGTCTCCTCCCAGGTCGGCTGTACCCTGACCTGCAAGTTCTGCCACACCGGCACCCAGCGCCTGGTGCGCAACCTTGCCGCCGGCGAAATCGTCGGCCAGGTGATGAATGCCCGGGACAAGCTCGGCGAATGGCCGAGCCCGCAGGACGGCCGGCTCCTCTCCAACATCGTGATGATGGGGATGGGCGAGCCGCTCTACAACTACGACAATGTCGCGAAAGCGCTGAAGATCGTGATGGACCACGAGGGCATCTCGATCTCCAAGCGCAAGATCACGCTCTCGACCGCGGGGGTGGTGCCGATGATCGGGCGCGCCGGCGCCGAGCTCGGCGTCAATCTCGCGATCTCGCTGCATGCCGTGACCGACGAGCTCCGCGACAGGATCGTGCCGATCAACAAGAAGTATCCGATCGCGGAATTGATGCAGGCCTGCCGCGATTACCCGACGCTCAACAACGCGCGGCGCATCACCTTCGAATACGTGATGCTGAAGGACGTGAACGACAGCCCGGCCGATGCCAGGGCGCTGGTCAAGCTGATCCAGGACATTCCGGCCAAGGTGAACCTGATCCCGTTCAATCCCTGGCCGGGCGCGCCCTTCGAGCGCTCGACCAACGCGGCGATCGCGAAATTCGCCGCGATCGTGTTCGACGCCGGCTATGCCTCGCCGGTCCGCACCCCGCGCGGCGAAGACATCATGGCCGCCTGCGGCCAGCTCAAAAGCGAGAGCATCCGCGAACGGCGCAGCGCAAGAGACGCTGCTGCAGCTGCGCACTGAGCGCAGACGCCGATCGCCGCAAAGTCAGATCAAGTCGCTGGTGGAGCTCGCCTATTCTCATAAGGCGACGCCGGAATCATCTATTCTGTCTGCGTCCTGTCTGCGATGCAGTGCAGCATCCGCTGCGACCGAACCGCGCCCGCGTCGCGCGCGGTCGGCGCCGCCTTCTCCACGATGTCAAACAGCGTGCCGATTATACCGCAATCGACGCCGCCGGTCTTGCACGGCGCGGCAGGAATTCGAATCTATTTGCGGCGCGTCGATCCACGCGGGCGCTCCCGCCTAGCGCGTAAAGCGATCCAGATAGCGCTCCGCGCGCGGCAGAGCGTCGCGCAGGAACTGTTTCGGCTCGCGCAGCCAGAGGCCTTCGTAGGTGCGGGACTTCGCTTCCGAGATCAGGACTTCCGGCGGCAGATCGATCAGCGTGAAATTCCAGCCCGGCCACCAGCGGTTCGCCTTCGCGTGCATATGCGCGAGCAGGCGATCGAGGCGGCTGGCGCCGTGATAGTCGAAGGCGAGGCCGTCTTCATGCGCCGCGACGATATGGTTGCCGGTGAAGCCTTCGGCCGGCTTGATCCACAGCGCGCGGAAGCCGCGATCGGGGAAGCGCTGCAGGAAAGCGTAGGCGAGGATATGGCAGGCGCCGCAGGCGAAGAAGACGCGGTCGGGCAAAGCCCAGCGCTTCTCGGGATGCTGCTTGATGCCGGGGCGGACGCGGTACATCCGCGGAGCCTAACAGATCGGCTTGATCATTGCGCTCAGGGCCTTGTCGATCTACAGCTGCTCGCGGGCAGGTTCGATCGGGAATCTCGCGCAGGGGTGCTCCGAATGGTCTACTCCGAACGACGGGAGGAGCTTGTTCTCCCTTCAACCAGCGTGATCCAGGACGCGGAGGCAGGCGGCACTGTCGAAGTCGATCTGACGATCGCGGGCGACGGGCTCTACATCTTCGATCGCGATGGGAATCGCCTACATTTCTGGCGCTACGCCGACATCGTCGATGCCGGGCCTGATCGGATGCTGGTGCGCCTGGGGCGACCCGATATCCGGCTGACAGTCGGCGGCGACGTCTCCTATGAGACGATCATCGCCCGGGCGCCGCATCTGCGCCGGCCGCCCGGCGGAGTGCTGATGGCCTTGCCAGACCGAGCGACACGGCTGTTCGGCTTCTCAATCGGCTTCCTGGCCCTGGCGCTGCTTGGATTTCTGATCCTGAGCTGGATTGCCAGCCTGTTCGCCTAGCAGGCGACCTTATCTCCGGGGCGGCTTCACGCTCTTCAAGCGCTCGATCTCGAGGTGGACTTCTTTCGAGATCGGGTCCGCCGCTTCCGCATAGGAGAGGCCGTGACGGGCGACGAAGTCGTCTTCGGCGGGCGCCGCCGGTTTGCGCTGCGGCGCAGCCTGCTTCAGGCCCAGCGCCATCAGAATTCTCTGCAACAACGCTTCGCGCATCCATTGCAAATGGTCGCGGGCTGCTTTGCTTGCAAGTGGCGGTGATGCGCAGCCCGGCCCCGGCCCTCCCCCGGTACGGGGGAGGGGGAAGGAGCGCGTGCGGCGTTTGCCTCGGACGCCGCGCGGCTGCCTAGGCGGCTTGGGCGCAGCAGTTCGCCGAGATCGCTTCGACGTGGCGGAAGTCGGTGCCGCAGCAGCCGCCGAGCACGGTGAAATGCGGGTAGTCCTTCAACAGATCGGCGTATTGCCGGCCGAGCTCGGCCGGGTTGCCGGCGTCGAGATCGGTCGCCGCGTCGAGCTCGGCATGGCTGCGGCAGGAGGCATTGGCGCGGATGCCGCGCAGGCGCTTCACCCAGGCCGCGTCCTTGTCGAGCACGCTGTCGAAATGCGTCGGGTGGGCGCAGTTGACCATGTAGTAGGCGGCGTAACCGCCGGTCGCGGATTCGACCTCGGCGATCGCCTCCTGCAGGGATTGGCCGGTCGGGAGCTTGCCGTCGGTCTCCACGGTGAAGGAAATCACCACCGGTATCTTCGCGGCCTTGGCGGCGTTGACGATCCCGATCGCCTCCGGCGTGTTGGTCATGGTGAAGGCGGAGACGTAGTCGGCCTCCGTCTCGGCAAAGACCCGGATCTGCACGCCGTGATAATCCTCGGCCTCCTTTGCGGTCATCAGCTTGCCGGGATCGTAGCCGTCGCCGCGCGGACCGATATTGCCGCTGATCGGCATCGGGCTCTGCGGAGTCTCGTGGGCGCGGCGGACTTCCGCCATCAGATTGATGGCGCGGCGGTTGACCTCCGCCAGAGCTTTGGCATCGAAGCCGAGCTTCGCCGCCCAATCGGCATTGGCGCGCCAGGTGGCGCTTTCGAGGATCAGGCCGACGCCGTTGTCGACGGCGAGCTTGGCGAAGCCGGCGTAGTAGTCGCTGAGGCGCTTCACGCCCTCGTCGCTGTTGTGCAGCGGGAAGGAGGCGAAGCAAGGCAGATCGATGCCGTCGAGGAAGACCAGCACGGTCTCGAGGCCGGCATCGGTCAGGAACAGCTTCTGGCCGAGCTGGGGCAGGCGCTGGCGGTATTTGGCGGCGGTCGGGGAAGCGGACATGGGCGAGAGGCCTTTCGTTCTGGGAGGTCGCTGCCGGCGGACCATCCCGTCGGCGCGAGGAACTTCACCTAAAGCCGGGCTGACGCGCCAGAAAGCGCGCGGTACAGAAGCCTGACTTTCGAAAACTTGCGCTTTCCGAATGGCTTATTGAGCAATCGACAGAATTCTGACCGCGCGAACTGTGGCACGAATCACAGATTGCTGCACCCGTGGTACAGTAATTTCGCCGGTGTTTTTGGCGACTGGCCAGTTCAGTGCTCTTAGGGGGCGATCATGCAGGGCAGGACGGCATTGGCCCGCAAGGGCAGCGAGACCCGCGAGCTGCTGCTGGAAGCGGCCGAGCGCGCGGTGCTGTCCAAAGGCTTCGCCTCGACCTCGATCGAGGAGCTGATCGCGGCGGTCGGCATCACCAAGAGCGGGTTCTTCTATCACTTCGGCGACAAGGCCGGGCTCGCCAAGGCGATGATGGAGCGGCATCTCGCGCATGATCGCGCGATCCTCGACGACGTGTTCGATCGCGGCGATGCCTTGAACGAGGATCCGCTGCATGGCTTCCTGGTCGGGCTGCAGCTCTTCGCCGAGATGATGGGGCAGTTGAAGGAGGCGCATCCCGGCTGCCTCGCCGCCGCCTTCACCTATCAGGACCAGCAGTTCAACCGCGAGGTCCATGAACTCAACCGGCAAGGCGTCCTCGCCTGGCGTGCGCGTTTCAAGGCGCGGCTCGAGGTGATCGCCGAACGCTATCCGCCGCGGATGCCGGTCGATCTCGGCGGTCTCGCTGACATGGCCTCCGCGCTGGTCGAAGGCGGGCTGGTGATGGGCCGAATGATGCAAGATCCCGCGATCCTGCCGCAGCAGATCCGGCTCTACCGCGACTTCGTCCGCGCGGTGTTCCTGCCGAACTAGATTTCCAAGAGCGCGTTTGCGGCACCCCCTCCACTGTCCGCGAATGCGGACATTCGTCCGCAGGGCCTCCCCCGAAGACGGGGGAGGGCTTAAAGCGCGCCCTCGCCTTCTTCCTCCCCCACCGACACATGTCGGCCTTCGCTGACGGGCTTCGGGGGAGGTGAGGTGGGGGTGCCGCACAAAGACTCTCTCCGCATCTTGGCGCACGCGCCGCGCTGTGTTTACACTGCATGCAATATCCGCAACGGCCGGTTCTCCACGGCCGAACCCGCATGCAGCACAGGAAGGCATTGCCATGGAATACCGCTTGCTCGGACGGTCCGGCCTGAAGGTCTCGACGCTCATACTCGGCAGCGCAAATTTCGGCTCGGTGGGTGAATTCTTCAACAAGGCCGGCAAGGTCGATGTGGCTGGAGCACGACGGCAGATCGACCTCTACCGCGATGCGGGCGGAAACATGATCGACACCTCCAATGCCTATTCGTCGGGCGTTTCGGAGGAGGTGGTCGGCGAGGCGCTGGACGGCGCGCGCAAGGACATGCTGGTCGCGACCAAGGTGCGCTTCCCGATGGGCAAGGGACCGAACGACCGCGGCCTGTCGCGGCACCACATCATCAAGTCCTGCGAGGAGAGTCTGAAGCGCCTCAGGCGCGA
>JAYSFH010000039.1:0-15560 GCA_041913405.1 Dongia sp.
AATGGCCGGCGCCCATTTGGGCAGCGCGTTGAAATCGCGGACCAGGCTCCAGACGGTTTCAACGGGGCTCTTGAGGATGGTCGAGGCATAGGCGCGCGCCATAAGTGTCTCCATCAGGTAATGTCTTTGAAGGCCTTGACCGCGGCGGCGGCAAAGGCGGGATCGTTGATGTCGAGGTCGAGCTCGATCAGCTTGCGATTCTTCGTTTTGGCCCAGCCCTGTCGGATGGCGTCGAACAAGGCCGCGTCGGCCTTCGGATCGTAGAACGGCTGGCCTTCGGCGTCGATCGCCGAGACGCCCTTCAGCGGCAGCAGGAAGCGTACCGGCCCGGCCATCCGGTTCACCCGCTCGACGATGAAGGCGCCGATCCGCGCGTTCTCCTCCGGCGTCGTGCGCATGAGCGTCACGTGGGCGTTGTGGACGTGGAACTTCCGCTGGGCGAATTGCGGCGGGACGGTCTCGCGGGCGCCGAAATTCACCATGTCGCAAGCACCAACCGAGCCGACGTAAGGGATCGCGTGGCGGATGAAGGCGCCGAAGCGGTCGGCGGTGCAAGGCAGGACGCCGCCGACCAGATAGTCGGCGACCTCGGTCGTGGTGATGTCGAGCACGCCGTCGAAGAAGCCGGATTCGGCGAGCTTCTCGAAGCTCTGCCCGCCGGTGCCGGTCGCATGGAAGACGAAACTCTCGGTCGCGGGCTCCAGGCGGCGGCGGATCTCGTTCACGCAGGCGGTGGTGACGCCGAACATGGTGTAGCCGACAGTCGGCTTCGACTTCCGCGCCTTCGGCACGCTGGTCATGACCATCCCGGCGACGGCATGGGCGGCGTTGCCGATCACGGCGCGGCTGATCGCGTTCAGGCCGGCGATGTCGGTCACCGCATGCATCATCATGATGTCGGTCGGACCGACGAAGCCGGCGACGTTGCCGGAAGCGAGCGTCGAGACCATGACCTTCGGCAGGCCCACCGGCAGCGCCCGCATCGCCTCGGTGACGATCGCGGTGTTGCCGGAGCCGCCGAGGCCGAGCACGGCGCCGAGATCCTTACGCGAGAGCAGAAAGCGCTTCAGCGCCTCGCCCATGGCCGAGACCGCCTTGCCGCGGTCGGTCAGGCCGAGGACGGCCGCCCTGCCCTGCGGATGATGGGCGGCCACCGTTTCCGCGGCAACATCGGCAGCCGGATCCGGCCGGGCCGTCGAGACATCGACCAGCACCGGCTTCGACCCCGCGCGCGCGATGCAGGCGCAGGCGAAGCGCAGCTCGTCTCCCTTGGTGTCGCAGGTCCCGATCACATAGACCTTGCGCATGATCCCCCCAACTCCCGGCTCACGCCGCCGTGCTGCGCTTCCCCAGCCGATCGCGATAGCGCTTCGGTGTCAGGCCGAAGAAATGCGAGAACTGCCGCGTGAAGTAGCTCTGGTCGCAGAAGCCGCATTGCAGCGCGATCTCCGAGATCGGTTCCTTGCTGGAGAGCAGCAGCTTGGCCGCGGTCTGCACCCGGATCCGGTTGATGAACTTCGACGGCGAGATCTTAAACAGCTTCACGAAGCGCTTGCGGAACTGGCTCTCCGAGAGACAGGCGATCCTGGCCAGTTCCGAGACTTCGAGCGAGCTGCGATAGCGCTCCTCGACATGGGCGATCACCTTGGAGAACTGCCGGTAGCCTTCGGGCAAGAGGTCGGTGGTGCCGACCGGCCGGGTCAGCCCCATGACGCCGCAGATCCGGCCGCGGGCGTCGCGCGCCGGGGTCTTGGTGGTCAGCACCCAGAGCAGGCGCCCAGTCTCGTTGACGATGACCTCGAGCTTGTTGACGATCGGCTTTCCGGATTCGATCACCGAGCGGTCGTCCTGGATGATCTCGCGCGCGATCTCCTCCGGGTAGAAATCCCAGTCGGTCTTGCCGAGCACCTCGCTCTTGCGCGAGGCGTTGAACAGGGTGAGCGTTGCGGAATTGCATTCCTGCCAGCGGCTATCGACGTCCTTCACGTAGAAATAGACGTCGGCCAGATGGTCGAGGATCTCTGGCAGATTGTCGGGCTTGCAGGGCAGGACGGCATCCCGGTGATGCTCCCGGGATTCGTCCTGTGCCTGTCTCTGCCGCCCCGCAAAGTTCATGGCCTTGCCGTTCTACAAAGCCTCGCGAAACAATCTTGCGTCCCGCGCCCTAAGAAACGTTCGCAGGATCAATAGCTTAACCCACCCATTGACACAGCACACACAATGGTGTACGGTCTTGCCGACCTCAGGAGTGGCGAGAGAGAATCCGCCACCCGCAGGCTGCGCTAATTCTTCCCGGCCAAAAGCTGCTTCACCATGGCCTGCACCAGCCGCGGCAGGTCATAGGGGAAACGGGCGGTGATGAGATTGCCGTCCACCACGCAGGGCTCGTCGAGCACGGTGGCGCCGGCATTCTTGAGATCGACCTGGATGTTCCAGACCGCGGTCGCCTTCTTGCCCTTGAGGATCTCGGCCGAGACCATCACCCACTGGCCGTGGCAGATCGCGGTGGTCGGCTTGCCCGCCTTGTGCATGTCCTGGACGAAGCTGCGGCAATGCGGGTCCATGCGGAGCGCATCCGGGTTCCAGCAGCCGCCCGGCAGCAGCACGGCGTCGTAGTCGCCGGCCTTGGCCTCGTCGGTGTATTTGTCGATCTTCAGCCAGCCGGCGTTCTCCATCAGCCGGATCGCGAGCACATGGGTCGCGCATTGCGGCGGGAAGCGGAGCCCCAGGGTCGGGTGGAACTCGCCGATCCGCGGGCTGACGATATGCACCGTGGCGCCGTGCTCGCTGAGCCAGCGCTGGGCGCCGATGATCTCGACCTCCTCGACGCCGTTGGTGCAGCAGATCGCGATCTTCTTCCCCTTCAGCAGGTTCGGATTCGACGGCGGGTCGAACAGGAAGGCCTGAAGCTCGCGGTTCAACTCGCCGTCGGCGGTGACCAGGAGCTCGGTCGAGATCGAGGGAACCGGCGAAGTCGACATCAACTGCTGCATGCGATTGACGTGACCGGTTTGGGTGGAACTGCTCATGCTAAGTGCTCCCATCGAGGAGGTTTCGAATTTCAGCCGATGCGCTTCAACCGCGCCGCCGGTTCATGACCGAGATCAGGCCCGCGAGCACGCAGGCGACCACCGCGACCGACCAGGTGAAGCTGTGCATGTACCAGGGCTTCGCGGCGAGCTGCACCTTGCCGGCCGTGGTGTTGGGATCCGGCGGGGCCAGGAAGAAGACGCCGTAGAGCGAAGCCGCGAAGATCGAGACCAGCAAGGCGATGCAGAAGATCATCGCCACCACCATGGCGACCTTGATCACCGTCCGCATCGGCACGCTGGGCTGCGCCAGCGGCAGCAGGTTGTTGATGAGGCCGGCCAGCACCACCAGCATGCAGCCGATCGTGAACAGCGTGATGCTGAACGGCTGGAAGATCAGCAGCAGGGCGAGCACGCCCAGGCCGATGATGGCGTATTCCAACCGCAGCGCGGTCGCGGGCCCCATGCCACGGGTGTTCTGGACCTCGTTGCTCATGCGCGCACCGCCCTTCCGTCCTCGGCGAAGACATGGGTCTGGGCCCGGTCCGGCACCAGGTGCAGGACCTCGCCGGTCTTCACCCGCTTGTCGCGCGGGACCACCACGCGGATATCGCCGCCGGTCTTGGTCCGGGCATGGATCAGCGTCTCCGCGCCCATCGGCTCGATCAGCTCGGCCAGGGCCTCGATCGTGTCCTGGGTGTCCTGGGAGACCGCGGTGAAGGCGCGCGGCCGCACGCCGACCGTCACCTTGCCCGGCGCCAGGTTCGCGACCGCCGGATCGACGCTGAGATCGACGTCCTGCTGGTCGAACACCACCTTGGCCTTGCCGTTGTTGTAGCCCTTGAGCTGCGCCTCGATCAGGTTCATCTGCGGCGTGCCGATGAAGCTGGCGACGAAGACGTTGGCCGGCTTGGCGAAGACGTCGTGGGGGCTGCCCACCTGCTCGATCAGCCCGTCGCGCATGATGGCGATGCGATCCGCCATGGTCAGCGCTTCCAGCTGGTCGTGGGTGACGATCACCGTCGCTTTGGAAAGATTCGAGAGCACGCCCTTGATCTGGCCGCGCATCGAATGCCGGAGCTCGACGTCGAGCCGCGACAGCGGCTCGTCGAACAGGAAGCAATTGGGATCGCGCACAATGGCACGCGCCACCGCGATGCGCTGCTTCTCGCCCTCGGAGATCTGGCCCGGCAGCCGGTCCAGCACCTCGCGCAGGTGCAGGATGTCGGCGACCTTGTTGACCCGCCGCTCCATGTCCGCCTTGCCGATCTTCTCGTAGTGCAGCGGCATGGCGATGTTCTGGCCGACCGTCAGCGCCGGATAGAGGGCGTAGAACTGGAAGACCATCGCGATGTTGCGTTTCTCGGGCGCCAGATCGTTCATGCGCTGGCCGGCGATCACCACGTCGCCGGCAGTCGCGCGCTCGAGGCCGGCGATCATCCGGAGCGTCGTCGTCTTGCCGCAGCCCGAGGGGCCGAGCAGGCAGACCACCTCGCCGGCGGCGACATTCAGGTCGGCGTCGCGGACCGCGGTGAAGTCGCCGAACTTCTTGGTGAGCTTGCGGATTTCAATCGTGGACATGATTACTTCTTCACCGTGCCGAAGGTGACGCCGCGCAGCAGGTGATCCTGCAGGAAGAACGTGACCAGGAAGACCGGGATCAGGAACAGGGTTTCGATCGCCGCCAGCAGGGTCCAGTCGGTGCCGCGGCCGCCCGAGGACACCGCCTGGTTCATCGCGACCGGCACGGTGCGGGTGTCGGGTCCGGTCAGCAGCAGCGCGAACAGGAACTCGTTCCAGGTGAGGATCAGGCCGAATACGAAGGTCGCGGCGAGGCCGGCGACCACCTGCGGCAAGCAGATCTTGAAGAACACCTTGATCTCCGACGAGCCGTCGATCCTGGCCGCGTCCTCGACGTCGGTCGAGAGCTCGTCGAAGAAGCTCTTCATCATCCAGATCGTGAAGGCGAGGTTGAACGCCGTATAGAGCAGGATGATGCCGGTATAGGAGCCGGCGAGGCCGGCCGCGCGGAACATCAGGATGATCGGGATGATCACCACGATGGCCGGCAGCATGCGCGTCGTCAGGATGATGAAGAGGTAGGTGTCGTTGCCCTTGAGCGGATAGCGCGAGAAGCCATACGACGCCAGCGTACCCAGGATCAGCGCCAGCAGCACCGAGACCGAGGCGATCACGATCGAATTGAAGAAGAAGCGGTCGAAGCCGGTTGCTTCCGGTGCGCCGCCCACGGTCATGACGCGCTGGAACACCGAGCCGAAGTTCTCGAGCGTCGGCGTGAAGACGAACTGCTCGGGAATGAGGCCGAACAGCGAGGTCGGCGAGAGCGTCGGCGGCACCGAGAGCGCCACATCCTGCGGCTTGATCGCGGTGAAGATGATGAACAGCACCGGCAGGAAGTAGATGAAGCTGACGACCGCCACGATCGCCGTGCGGCCCCAGCCGGCATCGGAGACGCCGCCGTTGCCGGCCTTCAGGCCCAGCCGCTCCAGGAGAGAGATGCCACTTGCCATGATGATCAGCCCTCCCGGTTCCGGCGGTTGGCGAGGTAGAGGTAGAGGTTGGTCAGCACGATCACCATGAACAGCATGATGTAGGAGATGGCAGCGCCCTCGGACGTCTTGTTCTGCTCGTTGGCGATGCGGATCAGGTGATAGGAGATGGTCATGGTGTCGTTGCCGCCCTTGGTCAGCAGGATCACCAGGTCGGCGAGCTTGAAGGCCTCGATGGTGCGGAACAGCAGCGCCAGCATCAGCAGGCTGCGGATATAGGGGAAGGTGATGCTCCAGAACCGCCGCCAGGCCGAGACCCGGTCGATCGCCGCCGCCTCGTAGAGATACTTCGGCACCGAGACGAGGCCGGCGAGCACCAGCAGCATGACGAAAGGCGACCACATCCAGGCATCGGCGAAGACGATGCCGCCGACGGCACCGGCCTTCGTGGACATCAGGATGAACTGGCCGTCGGAGATGCTGTTGATGACATAGCTCAGGATCCCGAAGGTCGGGTCATAGTAATAGGTGAAGAACACGCCGGAGGCGACGACCGAGAGCATCATCGGCGTCAGCACCAGGATCAGCAGGTATTTGCGCAGCGGGAACTGCTTGGCGAACAGCATCGCCAGCAGGAACCCGACCAGCATCTGGACCGCGACCGTCAGCACGACGAAGAGCGCGGTGTTGAACAACGCATGCCAGTTGTCCGGCGCAGCGATGTCGTTGGTCAGCACCCGGATGTAGTTGGCGAGACCGACGAAACGGATCGACTGCTGGTTCGAATTGTAGGCGAAGAACGAGAGCCCCAGCGACCAGAGCAGCGGGAAGATGTTCATCACGAACAGCACCGCGATCGCGGGCGCCACCAGCAGGCCGCCGTAATAGCGCCGCCGGTACGCATTCACCACGAAGGCCGCCGCCACCATGGCGGCCATCGCGCCGACCACCCAGAACGAGATCGATGCGGGCAAGGCGATCGCGGCGACGACCGAGACGGCCAGGCCGACCAGGATCGCGAGGCGCCAGTTATCGGCGGCCACCGCCAGCAGGGCGGGGCGAGCGCGTTCCGTTCTTGTTGCAGGCACAGCGTCCATAAGCATTCAGCGACACGTCAGGTAATGCGGGGGTTGCAGGGCAACCCGGGGAGAAGCGGAAGCTGCCGGATCTCCCCGGGCCGGAAGTCGAGGCTTCCGCCCGGCGGGTTGCCGGGCGGAAGCCTTTGGTCACGTCGTTACTGGATCAACCCAGCCTGGGTCAGCAGGTCCTGTTGGAACTTGGCGATGTTGTCCAAGGTCGTCTTGGCGTCCTGCTTGCCGGTGATGGCGAGGTCGAACTGGTCCTGCTGCTGGGTCAGGAGTTCGAAGAACTGCGGCACGTGCCACACGTCCTTCTGCCAATCCAGCTGCGGGGCCCAGGCCCGGTTCCACGGGCGGTAGGTCACGTATTTCGGATCCTCGTACACCGACTTGACGGCAGACTGGCCGCCGTTGGCCGCGAACTGGTGCTGGATGTCGTTGGACAGCCACCACTTCACGAACTCGACGGCTTCCTTGATCTGAATGTCGGTGGTCCAGGTGGTCAGCACGAAGGGCTGGCCGCCGATGTTGGACCACTTGACGTTCTTGCCGTCGACCATGGTGCCCGGCATCTGGCCGAACACCAGCTTGTCGGAGACCTTGGAGGTCTTCGGATCGAGCGAGGCTTCACCCAAGCCGATCCAGTCGATGTTCATGGCCACCTTGCCTTCGCGGAACAGCTCGTCCGACTTGAAGATGTCCATGGTGCCGGTCTTGGCCACCGGCGGCATGTACTCGATCAGCTGGAGGTACTTCTCCAGCGCCTTCACGGCTTCCGGCGAGTTGACCACGCCTTCCGCCTGACCCGACGGCGCCTTGGTCTCGTCCCAGATGTTCCCGCCCATCTGCCAGATCAGGCCGTTGATCTGCATCGACGAGAAGTCGTAGCCCTTACCGGCCTGGAAGGCGATGCCGTAGAAGTCGTCGTCCGCCGGCTTGCCGGCCAGCATCTCGCCCTTCTTGCGACGGAAGAACTCGCCGACGTTCTTGAAGTCGTCCCAGGTCATGGCGTCGATTTCTTCGCCCGTGCAGGGCAGCTTCTTGCTGTACTTCGCCTGGAAGTTCTTCTGCTCGGTCTCGTCGCAGAGAATGTCCTTGCGCCCGTAGTTCACCAGCACGTCCGGGAACTGCGGGAAGCCGTAGTAGTTCTCCGACTTGTACGGATAGGTCGCGTAGGCGTTCAGCGGGTTCGGATGGATCGTGAAGAAGATCTTCTTGAACTCCGGATCGGCGTCGAGAAGATCGTTGATCTTGCGGTAGTAGCCGCCCTCGACGAAGGCGCCCAGCCACTGCGAATCCGAGACGATGAAGTTGTACTTCTTCTCGCCCGAGGTCAGCGAGGCGTTGACCCGGGTGTAGAAGTCGGGCCAGGGAATGAAGTCGACGTCGAGCTTCACGGTGTTGCCGGACTTCGGCTTGTACTGCTCGTCGAAGAACTTCTTCATGATGCGCGTCGGCGGCCAATCGGGCACGGCCATCGTCAGCGTGACTTCTTCGGCGCGGGCGGTCGAAACATCGGCCACCCCCAATGACGCGGCAACGCCCGCCGCCATCAACGCGCCTTTGATTTTCGTCCTGGTACTCATCTTCGGCTTTCCTCCCACGTTATTTGTTGCCGATTTTCCTTCTTGGCTTCGTTCAGTCAGGTGATCCCCTCAGGCGATCACCTGCCCGCTCGAAGCCCGGAAGATGTGAAACTTGGCTGGATCAAGAACGACCGATGCGGGCTGGCCGGGCTCGAGGCCCGACGCCGCCGATTCCGGCAGCACCATGCGCAAGGTCTCGCCGCCCGCTTCCACCGAGACCACGGTTACGTCACCCAGGGGCTCCAGCATGGCGATGCTGGCATCGAGCCCGCGCTCGCCGCCGCCGGCGAAGCGAATGTCGTTCGGCCGGATGCCGACGATCGCCGCCTCGCCGCCGGATGCAGTCTGCAGGCGCCGCCCGAAGGGCAGCGCCCCGATCGCGGATTCCAGCGCCGAGCCGTCGCTCGCCAGCTTGCCCTGGATCATGTTCATGTGCGGCGAGCCGATCTTGCCGGCGACATAGAGATCGCGCGGCTGCTCGTAGAGCTCGTCGGGCGTGCCGATCTGGACGATGGCGCCGTCCCGCATCACCGCGATCTCTTCGCCCATCGACAGCGCCTCGAGCTCGTCGGGCGTCGCATAGACGATGGTGAGGCCGAACTGCCGGTGCAGGCGCTTCAGCTCCGCGCGCATGTCGTGCCGGAGCTTGGCGTCGAGATTGGTCAGCGGCTCGTCCAGGAGCAGGATTTTCGGGTGGCGGATCAGCGAGCGGCCCAGGGCCACGCGCTGCTGCTCGCCGCCCGAGAGCGTGTTCGGCTTGCGGTCGATCTTCTTGTCGAGCCGCAGCATCGCCGCGGTTTCCCGGACCCGGCGGTCGATCTCGGCCTTCGCCACCTTCTCCTCGACCAGCGGATAGGCGAAGTTCTGATAGACGGTCAGATGCGGATAGAGCGCGAAGGATTGGAACACCATGGAGACGCCGCGCCCGGCGATCGGCTCGTTGGTCCAGTCCTTGCCGAAGATCTCCACCCGGCCGCGGTCCGGCGTCACCAGCCCGGCGATCGTGCGGAGCGTCGTGGTCTTGCCGACCGAGCTCGGGCCGAACAGCACGAAGAACCGGCCTTCCGCGACGTTGAACGAGAGATTCTCGAGCGCGCGCACGCGGCCATAGGCCTTGCTCACATTGGCCAGACTGAGCGCTGGATTGCTCGGCGCGAAATTCTCGACTTGTCCCATCGCCTTCCCCGTCACTGCGCCGGCGGTGTCTGCACGGCGGCCATCGCGAGCGCCTCCCAGGCGCGCGACGGCGATACTTCTTCATGGGGCCCTACCCTCGTTGGGGCGGGCCTTCTCGTCTTGTGAGTATCGTGGAGATTTTTGTGTAAATCACTCATTCGATGCAAGCCCGGATTTGCATGCATGATACCAATGTGACCGGAAGGCCACGAAAAACGAACCACTTGCCTCAAATACGAGCAACGCCTCACCTCAGAACCCATCAGACAAAAACCATCCCGGACGGCCATCAGGCGAACGCCATCAGCAGGCGCCGGCGCGAGCGGTCGATGTGCTCGCGCATCGCGCGCTCCGCCCCGTCCTCGTCGCCGGAGGACAAGGCGACCAGCAGGGATTCATGCTCGGTCAGCGCCTCCTCGGTGACGCGGGCGTGAAACATCAGGCGGAAGATGTGAAAATGCGTGTGCAGGTGCGCCAGCGTATCGCGCACCAGCTCGTTGCCGGCGATGCCGAGGATCTGGTCGTGCAGATCCGCATCCAGCCGCGCGAAGGCGGAATACTTCTGCCGTTCCCGGCCGCCGTCGAGCCGGCGCATCTGCTCGGCCGTCTCGGTCAGCTTGCGCATGTTCTCTTCGTCGATACGGCTGGCGGCGCGGCGCGCGGCATCGGGCTCCAGCAGCAGGCGCAGCTCGTAGAGCTCGTCGAAATGCCGGCGGGTGATCTGCGGCGTCGCGCTGTAGCCGACCAGATGCGTCTTCACGACCAGGCCTTCGCCTTCCAGGCGACCGAGCGCCTCGCGAATGGGCGTCTGGGAAACTTCGAGCTCCCGGACCAGCCCGTCCACGGTGATGCGCGCGCCCGGGGTGATCTCGAGCGAGATCAGCTTGTTGAAGATCGCCCCATAGACGTCGTCAGCCAGGCCTTTGTGCCGCTGGATCGCCAATCCGCCTCCCATGTCGCGCGGCCACCTTTGTCGGCGGCTCTTGCTCAAAGCACTGTCGTCTATCGATAACCGGCAGACAACAGGGAAATCCACTTCCCTATAAGAAATATCCTATAGGATCTTATATAGGATCGCAATAACCGTTTGTTCGCGATGAAGTTTTTCGCAGCTGCACAATCGGCGTTTCGGACGCGGGTTCAAAGAAGCTCGATCAGGACCCGGCCGTTCTCGACCTTGGTGCGATAGGTCCAGAGATCGACGCAGGCCGGCACGCGCAGCGCCTCGCCGGTCTTGTAGTCGAACTGCCCATTGTGCTTCGGGCATTCGATCACGTTGTCCATCACCAGGCCGTCGCAGAGATGGACCTTCTCGTGGGTGCAGAGCCCGTCGGTGCAGAAATACTCGTTCTCGGGGCTGCGGTAGATGGCGAAGGTCTTCGCGCCGTGATCGAAGCGGATGACCTCCTCCAGCTCGATGTCCTCGGTCCCGCAAGCGTCGATCCACTCCGCCATGCTTGCTCCCTTCGCGCTCAGGCCGCGGCCTGTCGCTTCGCGTTCAGGCGATCGCGCTTCTTCTTGAAGCGCGCGTTCATCAGCGCCTCGCCTTCCTTGCTGCCGTCGTGCCAGGTACCGAGCCACTTGTCGAGCGGGATGAGGCCGTCGCCGCCGTAGTTCACTTCGAAGAACTTGTGGTGAAGGTAATGGGCATAGGCGTGGCTCCTGAGCTTGAGCCCGCCGCCGAGCGCGAGATGGTCGAAGCCGATATGCCCGTTGATCGCGCCGAAGCCGGCGAGATGCAGCTGGAACAGCGCCAGGATCGGGTTGGACGGGATGACCAGGTGCCAGAAGGCGACCGCGTGATAGATGAAGCCCTCGACCGGATGCATCGACAGCGACGACCAGGGCGAGGGATTGACCGAGTTGTGATGCACCGAATGCACCCACCTGTAGAGCAGCGGCGTGTGGATCAGCCGGTGGATCAGGAAGAAATGCACCTCGTGCAGCATCGGCGCGAAGAAGGCGAGCGCGGCCAGATAGACCGGGTGATCCGCCCAGGCGAGCCAGGGCACCGCCCCGGTCGCGAAGCACCAGAGGAACAGCACCTCGACGAGGGTCCAGAGCGGGATGCTGAACAGGAAACAGCGCAGCGCATTGTCGAGATTCTGGCTCTTGAACCAGAACACGTCGGACGGCTGCTCGGCCGGAAAGCGGCCGTTATACTTGAACTGCGTCCCCTGCCTCTTGCGGACATAGAAGAAGAACTCGATCGCGCCGTACATCACGAAGATCGCCGCGGCATTCACCGCATAGAGCCGGAGCGCCCAGTCCCAGCGGAGCGTCTTCATCACCTCGACGTCGGGAACCACCAGGTACCAGTAGGCGAGCGCGGTCGCCATGTGGAAGGCATTCCACGGAAACAGGTATCCCGGCAGCCATTTCAGGATGGCAACGGGACTGAGCGGCCAGTGCCAATAGGGCGGCAATTCGAGCCGAGCCGCCGGTTTCCAGTCGCCGCGCTTGTCCCGTGTTCCGAATGCCAGATCGTCCATCGATCCATCGCCCCATGGCCGGTGCGAACACGGTGCGCCAACCGCCGGATCGTGACAATTGAAAAGAAAACCGGGCTGGTGAGAAGAAAACCGGGCTGGAAAAGAAAAACGGCGGGCGCCTTTCGGTGCCCGCCGCCAAGGATGAGAAGATTGCTTCGGCTTACTTGCCGATGCAGGTGTCCGCGGTCTCCGGCGTGCAGACGTCGAGGCCGGTGTAGGTCGGATCGGCCGGGTTGCCCTTGCCGTTCTTCATGTCGTTGAGGAACAGCATGGTCTTGTAACCCATCTCGAAGGGACGCTGGCCGACCTGGCCGAGGGACAGGCCTTCCTTCATCTGGTCGATCTGGACCGGCAGGGTGTCGGCGACCACCAGGGCCAGCGACTTGTCGGCGATCTGCGCCTTGTAGGGCTCGACCGCCGCGCGGTTCGCGTCAGGCACGAACTGCGGGAAGCCGCCGGTCGGGATGAACGCGTCCAGCTTCGGATTCTTCGCCATGATGTCCTGGAACTGCTGCACCGAGACCGGGAAGTTGTCGTCGGTGTAGAGCGGGCAGCCGTCGATCTCGGTCCAGCCGTTCTGGCCGGTCAGGCGATCGCCGGGCGAGGCCGCAGACTGCTTGCCGGACAGCGTGTCACGGATGCCCTGCATGCGCTCGTTGTGGTTGGCCGCGGCCGCGCCACCCGACTGGATGCAGACCGTGCCGCCCTTCGGCTTGATCGCCATCGCGAGCTTCGCCAGGTTCACGCCGATCTCGTAGTTGTGCGTGCCGACATAGGCGACGCGGAGGTCCTTGTTCTCCGGCAGCAGGTCGGAGTCCCAGGTCAGCACCGGGATGCCGGCGTCCTTGGCCGCCTGCAACGCCACGGCCATCGCGGCCGCGTTGGACGGGGAAACGGCGATGCCGTCCACGCCCTTGGCAACCAGATCCTGCACGATGGTCACCTGCTCGTCGCCGCCGCCATGCTCGCCGGGGCCGATATACATGCATTCGAAGGCGCCGTTCGATTCCGCCTCGGCCTTCTTGCAGCCGTCGCGGGCCTGATCGAAGAACGGATTGTTCATGTTCTTCGGCACCAGCGCGAAGGTGAACTTCGCCTGCGCGCCGCTGGCGGCCATCATCATCGCCCCGAAGGCAACGGCCGTGGTCAAAAGCAGCTTCTTCATGAGGTCTCCTCCCAGATTCATGTTTTCACTGATTGCCGCAGTGAACCGGTCCTAACGATTCTTCTTCTGGAACCAGTTCCCGAACAAGGCCGTGAAGAACGACCGGTCGGTGACCATTCCGAGAAGCACCGCGAGAACGATGAAGGCGCCGACGAAGGCACCCTGCCAATTGGAATCGATGCCCGCCATCAGCAGCGCATTGCGGATCACCTCCAGCAAGGCGGAGCCGACGATGGCGCCGTAGGCCGTGCCGGCGCCGCCCATCAGGTTCGCGCCGCCGATCACGGTCGCGGCGATGACGCGGAGCTCGTAGCTCTGGCCCATGGCGTTGATCGCGGAGCCGGTGTAGCCGAGGAGCAGCAGCGAGGCGACCGTGGCGGTGAAGGACGAGAACACATAGGTCTGGAACTTGATCCGGTTCACCGGCACGCCGGTCATGCGCGCCGCCTGCTCGTTGCCGCCGATCGCGAAGAGATGGCGGCCCCAGGCGGTGAAGTTGAAGACGAAGCCGACGAACAGCGCGATCAGCACCATGATCCAGAAATGCGAAGAGATTTCCGGCACCCAGGCCGGCGCCCAGCCCTGCGGCGGATGCAGCGGCCATTTCGCCTGGCCGATCGCCTTCACGGTCGGCGCATCGGGCCCGAACTTGTAGAGCATCTGGTTGCCCGAGAACACGACCGCCAGCGAGCGCGCCAGCGACAGCATGCCCAGGGTCACCACGAAGGACGGCATGCCGACATAGGCGACGAAGAAACCGTTCACCGCGCCGCAGGCAAGCCCGGTCATGAGGCCCATGAAGAAGGCCACGTACCAGGGGTATTCCCAGGTCAGGAACAGCCCGGCCACGATCGCGACCAGGCCCATCACCGAGCCGACCGAGAGGTCGATGCCGCCGGTGATGATCACCATGGTCATGCCCAGCGCCATGATGCCGAACGGCGCGAAGTTGCGGGCCACGTTGCCGATGTTGGCCGAGGTTCCGAACGTCGGCTCGGTCGCGACCATCACCATGATCAGGATGAACAGCGCGACGGTGACCCAGAACGGCTGGCTGCCGAACAGCTTCTTCGCGAGCGTCTGTTCCTTGTTGCCGACGACGTCGGAGATGTCGGCATGGCCGGATGGCGTAACGGCGTCAGGCGGCACGAATGGCTCCCGTGATCAATCCGGTGATTTCCTCCGGCGAGGTCTGGTGCGTGTTCTTGTCGGCGACCTTGCTGCCGCGCCGCAGCACGATGATCCGGTCGCAGACCGCGAACACGTCGGGCATGCGGTGGCTGATCAGGATGACTGAGACGCCTTGCGACTTCATCCGCTTGATGAGGCCGAGCACCTCGGCCACCTGACGCACCGAGATCGCGGCGGTCGGCTCGTCCATCAGCACGATCTTCGCCTGGGAGAGGCGCGTGCGCGCAATCGCGACCGCCTGGCGCTGGCCGCCGGACATCTTCTTCACCAGGTCGCGCGGCCGGGTCTCCGATTTCAGTTCCTCGAACAGCGAACCGGAGCGATCGATCATCGCCTTCTTGTCGAGCACGCGAAAGGGCCAGAAGCCCTTCTTCACCTCGCGCCCGAGGAACACGTTCTGCGCCGCGGTCAGGTTGTCGGCCAGAGCAAGATCCTGGTAGACGACCTCGATGCCCTTGGCCCGCGCATCGACCGGTTTGTGGAAGTGGCAGACCTCGTCCTCGACCGCGATTTCGCCATGGGTCGGGCGGAAATTGCCGGCGATGATCTTGACCATCGTCGACTTGCCGGCGCCGTTGTCGCCCATCAGCCCGACGACCTCTCCCTCGCCGACGGAAAAGCTCAGGTCCGTCAGCGCGTGGATCGCGCCGAAATGCATCGAGATGTTGCGAATGTCGAGCAACGCCACGCCGATCCTCCCTGTCCGCTCGCGGCTCTGACGGCTGCTTCGCGGGGTAGCAACTTTTTATTGCACTCGGGCCATGCCCGCAAGGACTGGCCGACCGGTGCAGGCCTTATAGTATGACTTAATCTCCGGCAAAGGGAAGCGTTTACGGCCCGGGCGATGCGCCGCGCCGATCAAATGTCCATCAGCGATAGAGTGCCGGCTGCTCGGCCAGATCGATCGCGACGCGCTCGCCCTGGGCCAGCGAGCGCAGTCCCGCATCCGCGACCGCGTTGGCCGCATAGCCGTCCCAGGCGCTGGCGCCCGCCGCGCCGCCGCGTCCGATCGAATTAATCCAGGCCTGCGCCTGCAGCCGATAAGCGTCGGCGAAACGCGGCCGCCAGTCGGCCGGATAGGCGGTGCCCTGAATTAATTCGGCATTGGTCTCGGTGCGCAACGGTGCACGGAGCGCGATGGTTCCCTTCTCGCAGACCAGCTCGCCACGCACGTCATAGCCATAGGCCGCGTCGTTGAAGACCTCGATCGTCACCAGCTGCCCGGTCGCGGATTCCAGCACCAGGTAGACCGGCGCCCCCGGCGAGCTGCCCTTGGCCGGCTTGGGGCGGAAGACCGAGATGCCGGTGAGCTCCGCGTCGAGCATCCAGCGG
>JAYSFH010000040.1:0-15321 GCA_041913405.1 Dongia sp.
ATCCGGAGTTCGGTGGGCGCCTGTTGCCGGCGCTCTCGTCGATCGTTGTGACGCGCCCGCTGACCGAGGCGGAACGTGCCGAAGCCGGCTGGACCTCGACCGCGCCGAGCTACGATCTCCTCAATCTTCTGCATTACTTCCGCCTGCTCCCCGATGGCCGCTTCATGTTCGGCGGGCGCGGCGGCGTCTCGGCGGAGCCGGGCGCACTGGCGCGACAATCGGCGCGGATCGAGGCCGCGTTCCGGCGCTACTACCCGGCCTGGAGCGCCGTCGAGATCACCCACCGCTGGTCGGGTTTCGTCTGTCTCGCGATGGACCTGGTCCCGCATGTCGGCGCCTGGGAGGACGAGCCCGGGACCTATTACGCGCTGGCCTATCACGGCAACGGTGTCGCCTTCGGCACTTGGTCCGGACGCGCCATCGCCCGGCTGATCGGCGGCGGAAATCGCGAGGCGCCGAAGATGCTGCGCCGCCCGCCGCCGCGCTTCCCGCTGCCGTCCCTGCGGCCGCTCTATCTCCGCGGCGCCTATGTCAAGTTCGGCCTGGAAGACGCCTTCGGCCGCTGAATCCCGACGGAGTGACGCGGATCACCGGGCAATGCATTAGCCGGGTGGTCAGCTTGCACCCCCTCGAACGAAGTGAGATGGTCCCGCGACCAAACGGGGCATTCCACTTTCGGGGACTATCATGTCGCGCTCTTTCGCCTTCCGTGCCAGCCTGCTCGCTTCGGTCCTGATGCTCTCGGTCCCGGCTTTCGCCGAGGACCTGGTCAAGGAACAGGCGCCCTCGGACATCAAGATCACCGCCCAGGGCGATGTCTTCGACATCGCGATCACCAACCGGCGCTACGAGACCAACATTATGGCCTCGACCCTCGGCGGGCCGGAGATTCTTTATCAGCTGCTGCTGATCGAAGAGGCGCATGAGAGCAAGGAAGGGCTGGAAGCCGAGCCGGAGCCGGTCTCCGCCAAGATCAAGGTGACCGCCTTCCCGATGACCAAGGACGGCAAGAGCGCCGCCAAATTCACCATCGAGGCCGACGGCAACGAGGCCAAGGCCAGCGGGCCCTATCTCACCGTCACGCGCTACGGCTGCTGCGTCGAGCAGCCGACCTATGCGGTCTACAGCCTGGAAAACGGCGCCTATCTCTTCAACGCGACCGGCGCCGGCGAATCCGGCCAGTGGGCGACTCTGGGCGCGCAGGGCGGCTGGAAGAACGAACGCATCCTCGCCTATCACGCCGCGCCGACCGCCGCCGACGATACCTTGCTCAAGGGCGCCGAGAATGCGCAGATCTTGATCTCCTACGCGACCACGACCAAGCCGCTGCAGCGGGTGCTGGTCACCATGCCGAAGGCGCTGATCGAAAGCGATGCCGCGCTGGACTGGGCGCCGAAGCTCGAGCTGGTGTCGAAGGACCAGCCGGACGGCACCGACCGCGTCTTCATCGACCGCAAGGACGACGACCCGGCGAAGCTCTTCACCGGCATCACCGTGCGCCTGACCCTGGACGAGAAGACCAAGATCGAAATTCCGCTCGAGGGTGACGCGCTGAAGCTCGACGGCGCCAGCCTGCCGGAAGGATTCGCGCTGGTGGCGGTGAAGCCGTAAGGCTGCGTCCGCTCGATCGACACCCCAATCCCCGGACAGTGATCCGGGGCTTGGCCTTGGGGTCTACGAGTTTCTTCCCTGACGCGTGGAGTTGTTTCAGCAAACTCGTGGATGCCAAGGCAAGCCTTGGTATGGCGAAATGCAGAAGTGCAAACTTTATGAGGGGGAAGGAAAATATCGCCGGCGGGCGATAGGGGGCTGATGCCCGCCGGCGGGGATTTGCGCTGCAGGATCCTTCCAGAGACCCTTTCGCCAAACCCTCACAGTCAATCGCAAACTTAGGGAACACTCACTCTGCCGGGCGGCGCACACCGCCCGACCCATCTGATTTTGGTATTCCGGCAGCGGATATCCAGTGACGACGGTCACAAGCCCGCGATCGCCTCTAAGTGTCTGATTTAGCGAATATTTTATTGAGCCCGCAATAGCTGGCGGTGAGCATGATGCGGCTGCCCCCGAGCGGTGCACCGCGGCGCACCTGCCCGATCGCCGCGTCGAAGCCCGCGGCATCGAAGCCGTCGCTGCTCTGCATGAAGCGGCGAATCCCGGCGATGAAGTCGCGGTCGAAGGCGATCCAGCGCGGCCATTGCACCGCATTCACCCGGCCGAGACGGAGATTCCGCCCCGAGATCAGCGCGGCGCGGAAGCCTGCCGTCTCGAGCCCGTAGCGCAGGATGCGGGCGAAGACATGCGCGGCATTGGGCAGGCCCGGCGGCAGCAGCGAATCGTCCAGCGGCACGCCGGCGATCCGCGGCAGCTGCTCGCGATAGAGCCGCCGATAGAAGCGCTTGCCTGCGGCCTGGGCGCTGCTGATCCGCGCCGCCACCGCCTGAACGTCGCGGTCGAGGAAGGGATAGATCGTTTCCACATCCGGCCGGCAGAGCCCGCCCTGCAGAGCCACGTCCCGGCGCATCCGGTTGCGGATCGCAAAGCGGATGTAGCGGCGGTCGAAGGGCAGGCCGGGATCGCAATTCGGGAACTCGCGGGCAATGTCGTCGAGCGCATCCGGCTTGAGTGCCTCGATCGCTCCTCTTGCCTCGGCGGTGAGCGCCGGCAGGGTGCCGTCCGGCACGCGGATCTGGTCGAAGATGATCTCGGCGGCAGCGTCGTTCGAGACATTGGTGCCGAGCGATGGCCCCGCCATGCCGAAGACATTCCGGACGGCGGCGCGCAAGCCGCCCTTGCGTTTCAGCGCGAGGCCGCCGAACAGCACGTCGCCGGCGAGGCCGTCCAGCGCGCAGTCGATGCCGGCATCCCGCATCGGCGGCATCAGCGCCTGGTGGAAGAACTCGGCCAGCGCATGCTTCGGGTAGAGCGGCGCGTGCAGGCTGGAGAAGAAGTCGCCGTCGACGATCACGGTTTCGAGCGGGATCGCCAGCGCACGGGCGAGCCGCCGGGTGATCCGCTCCTCGATCGTGTGCGGCGCCGCATAGGTGAAGGCGCGCAGGCCGGGGTCCTGCCAGGTTCCCGCAATCAACCGGCTGTCCATGCCGCCGCTGAGCTTGATGCCGTAGTTCCGCTCCGGCACGTGGAGACGGCGGCAGGCGGTGCGCATCGCGGCGATGAGCGCGGCGCCGACTTCGCGGAGTTCATCGGGGCCGGCCGGGGCGGGAGGCGGCGCCGGCTTCCACCAGGTCTCGGTCGTGATCCGGCCGTCGCGCCAGTCGATGGTCAGGATCGATCCCGGCGGGGTGCGGAAGACATCGCGGAAGATGGTGCGGTTGCCGATCTGGTAGCCGAACCAGTAGAGCTCGGCACAACCCAGCGGATCGCGCGCGAGCAGCGGAGAGATCGCCTGCAGGCCGGGAAAGTCGTTGGCGAAGGTGATGACGTCGCGGCCGACATGGATATAAAGCGGCAGGCAGCCGGTCGGATCATTGGCGATGACGGTGACCTTGCGGTCATGGTCATGCGCGACGATGTTGCAGCAGCCGTTGTCGATACCCGCCAGGAAAGCATCCGGCTGGGCGCGGAAGGCTCGCGGGACGTTGCGCGCCTCGTCGGCGCCGCCGACCCGGAACTTTCCGTCATGGACCAGGTAGCCGTCGATCGCGAGGCGGAGGCTGGAATCATCCTCCACGATCTCCGGCCAGAGTCGACCGACCGCGCGGCGAAACAAGGCGGCCGTGCCAGCGCCGATCGCAATCCGTCCGGCGAGGCTGGTGCCGGCTTCCTGCAATCGCATGCGCTCGTCTGGCTGGAACCCGTCGCCGGGCCGGACTTCCTCCAACATGACCGGCTTACGTTTCCGGATGCCGGACGATGCTGTCAATCGGCTGTCGCGGATCGATCCGCGGCGTGAGGAAGCCGGCGATCATGCCGGCGGTGTGGAAATTGATGAGTGCCACCGAGTAGAGACCCATGACCACGCTGCGCTTGCGCCAGCACTGCGCCAGGATCGGCATGGCCAGCACCAGCGCCAGCGTCGCGGAGAGAATCTCCGGCACCGGAGAGAAGAGCGCGCCCGCCAGCAGCCCGAGCAGCGCCAGCCACCACAGGATGACGCCGCAATAGAGCCAGGCGGCGCGCATCGAACGCCGCAACAGCTTGGTGCCGAGTTTCGACCGCACGATCTCGCCATGGCCGTGGAGGTAGCGAGTCGTCCAGCGCCGGAACAGCAGTGGGAAGGCGGCGGTGGAATGGCCGTAGTGATAGACCGAGGGCCGGTCGAGCCGGCGCAGGCGCCAGCCGGCCGCGGTCAGTCGGATGCCGAGCTCGAGCTCCTCGCAGGAATGGAGATTCCGGTCGGTGAAATAGCCGAAGGGCCGCAGCGCATCCATGCGGAACAGGCCGCCGCCATTCAGGTGATCGTGGATGCCCGGCGTGTCGCTGCCGGATTGCTTGCCCTTGCGGCGACGGAACTCCAGGGTCATCACCCGGTCCACCACCATGCCGGCGACGCCCGCGAGCTGGGGATCGGCATCGAGCGCCGCATGGGCCTCGACGAGAAAGCCGGGGTCGAGCTCCATGTCGCCGTCGAGCAGCAGCAGGCGCTTCCCGCGAGCATATTGGAATCCGAGCTGGGCGGCGCTGCCGCAGCCGCGATCCTCGATCCGGGCGAGCTGCACCACCTTCACCGGGAAGCGCGATGCGACCGCCACCGTCGCATCCTCGGACAGGCTGTCGGCGACGATGATCTCGGTGGTCGCGGGATCGGTCGCCGCCATCACCGAGCGCAGGCAGGCTTCGATCTTCTTCGCCTCGTTCAACGCCTTGATGACGACGGAGAGCTCCGGCTGCAGTACAGGCGAGGATGCGGCTTCCGCGCCGGGGAATGGCGCCGTTGCGACGGGACTGGCCATGAATGCGGAATCCGCTAAAGGTGGCGGTAGATCCAGGACGGAATGTAGTGCTTGCGTCGGTTCAGCACCACGCCCTGGAGCTTGCCGCCGGCGGCTTCGATCTCTTCCATCGCCCGCTTCACCACCGGAATGCGGGTGCGGCCCGCCTCGACCACCAGCAGGCAGGAATCAGCAAGGCCCGAGGCGCTGACATAGCTGGCGCCGTTCATCACCGGCGGGCAGTCGATGATGATGATGTTGAAGACGTTGCGCAGCCGGTTGAACAGCGACGGCAGCAGCCGGAGATCGATCTCGCTGGGATCGCTGGCGCCGTCGATCGGCAGGGTGGCGAGATCGAACGCACCGCCGCGCGGCAAGGTAAGCCGCACGGTGCGGATCGGCGCCCCGCGGGCAGCTGCCCAGAGGGTCTCGGACGAGGTCAGGCCGAAATGCTTGCACTGGTCGGACGGGCCGGTGTTGCCGTCGATCAGCAGCACCGAATTGGTGGGTGAGCGACAGACCGAGACCGCCAGCTCGCGGGCGGCGATCGAGGCGCCTTCGCCGGCCTGCGACGCGTAGATCGCCAGGATCAGCGAGCCTTTCTCTATGGCAAAGGCGTTGACCGCGGCGGTGACACTCAGCAGGTGGCGGCCGATGTCGCTGAGCGCCTCGCGGTCGACTTGCTTCTTCTCGATGATGGTGTGGCGTTCCCGGAACTGGGGAAGCTGCGCGCCGGCCGTGGTCGCCACCTGGTTGGCGCCGGCGCCCTGGGTCATCGGCAGATGCGTCTCGTCGGCCATGCTAGATCACCTGCCGCAATTCCGGCGGCTGCGGCCGGTCGATCTTCGCCGAAAGCAGCTGGTCGAAATAGGCGACCGTCGCCGCGATTCCCTGGCGCAGCTGCACCGTCGGCTCCCAGCTGAGCAGCTCGCGCGCCAGCGTGATGTCGGGCTTGCGCTGCCTGGGATCGTCCTTCGGCAGCGGCAGTTCGACGATCGGCACCGCATTGCCGACCACCTCGCGGATCACGTCGGCCAGCTGGCGGATGGTGAACTCGTTCGGGTTGCCGAGATTGACCGGACCGGTCACCGCGGGGTCGGTCGCCATCAGGCGCACGAAGCCTTCGACCAGATCATCGACATAGCAGAAGGAGCGGGTCTGTGCGCCGTCGCCGTAGAGGGTGATTGGGCGACCCTGCAGCGCCTGCATGATGAAGTTGGAGACCACGCGGCCGTCCTGCGGATGCATGCGGGGGCCGTAGGTGTTGAAGATGCGCGCGACCTTGATCTTCAGCCCGTGCTGGCGGTGATAGTCGAAGAACAAGGTCTCGGCGCAGCGCTTGCCCTCGTCGTAGCAGCTCCGGGGGCCGATCGGGTTGACGTTGCCCCAATAGGATTCCGGCTGCGGATGGACGCTGGGGTCGCCGTAGACCTCGCTGGTGGAGGCCTGGAAGATGGTCGCGCGCACGCGCTTGGCCAGGCCCAGCATGTTGATCGCGCCATGGACGCTGGTCTTGGTGGTCTGGACCGGATCGAGCTGGTAGTGGATCGGCGAAGCGGGGCAGGCGAGATTGTAGATCTCGTCCACCTCGACGTAGAGCGGGAAGGTGACGTCGTGGCGCATCAGCTCGAACAGCGGATTGGCGAGGAGATGCGTGACGTTGGAGCGCCGGCCGGTGAAGAAGTTGTCGACGCACAGCACTTCCGCGCCGTCGGCCAGCAGCCGTTCGCAGAGATGCGACCCGAGGAAGCCCGCGCCACCGGTGACCAGGACGCGCTTGCTCTGACTACTCACGCGAACCTTCCCCTCGGCGAACTTCGCTCCGGCGGCCTCTGCCTCGGCGTACTTTGATTGCCATTGTGAAAAGCTTTATATCCGTTCGACCCGGCTTGGCCAATCGCGGTGTGCGTTTGCGAAACAATGACTTCGACGTCGACCCTGCTGGAAAACAATGAAAATTTCGATACCACAGGCAGGGCGGCCGCCGGATCACGGGGCAAAATGGCGAACTGCACACCATCGTGGAAATTCCCCTTAGATCTCAATGACTAGGGCATATTCTACGTCCTCCGGCATCACGGTCCTGCGCTCGAGAAAGAAACCCACCCGTCCATGTTCCGCGACAGTGCCATCTACATCCTGAGCCGGGTGGTGCCGAGCGGTCTCGGCTTCGTCACCGGCATGGCGCTGACTTGGCTGCTGACGCCGCACGACTTCGGTCTCTACGGGCTCGGCCTCACCGTGGTCGTCCTGGTGGCGGGCATCTTCTTCGACTGGCATGGCTTGAGCTTCATGCGCTTCTTCCAGGCCAACGCCGAAGATCCGCGCTTCATGCCGACCGTGGTGCAGACCTTCCTGCTGCTCTGCCTCGCCAGCCTGGTGATCGTGCCGCCGGTACTGCTGATCGCCGCTGCGATCTTCGGTGCGCCGGACGGCGAGTACGAATGGCTGATTGCAATCTCGCTGCCAGGCTGCTGGGCCTATGCCTGGTTCGAACTGGCGGCGCGGGTCCAGGTCGCGCGGTTCAACCCGACGCGATATTTCTGGATGAACCTCATCCGCAACATCCTGATTTTGGTGTTCGGCCTTGGCGTCGCCTGGGCCTGGCACAGCGCCTACCCGGTGCTCGCCAGCAGCTTCCTGGCGATGCTGGTCGCCGGGCTCCTGTTCCGCATCCCGCAGCTCAGCCTGCTGCCGAAGCGATTCGACATGGAAATGGCGCGCCGGCTCTTTGTCTTCGGCTGGGCGATGGCCTTGGTGCGGGCGCTGGGCGCGGCCTCCTTCGCGGCCGATCGTTTCCTCCTGGAGTTCATGATCGGCACCGACGCGGTCGGCTTTTACACCGCCGCCTATCAGCTGGCGCAGACCACGATCATCACGATCGGTGCCGGAATCGGTTCCGCCACCTATTCGCTGGCGGTGCGCGCGGTGGAAAGCGGCGACACCGCGGCGCTCGAGCGGCAGCTCTCGCGCAACAGCACCCTGCTTCTCGCGCTGCTGCTGCCGGCATCGGTCGGCGTGGCGATGGTCTCACCGACTCTGGCCAAGCTCTTCGTCGGCCCGGACTATGTCGGTCCGGTCGCCAGCATGACCGCCTGGATGGCGCTCGGTGCCTTCTTCTTCGGTTTTCGCGCCAACTATCTCGATCATGCCTTCCAGCTCGGCCACAAGACCCACCGGCTTCTGGCGCTGGTCGCGGTCACCGCCACAGTCAACCTGCTGGTCGAGATCCTGCTCATTCCGCGCTACGGCGCAGTCGGCGTCGCGATCGCCAACCTGATCGCCGGTGCGATAGGGCTTGCTGTGGCGGCCCTGACGGTACGTTCGGTGATGGCGATGCCGATCGCCTGGCGCGACGCCGCGAAGACCGCCGTCGCCGTGCTGGCGATGGCGCTCTTCCTCTGGCCGTTCTATGGGCGCGACGATCTCCTGTCGCTGATGATCGCCGTGATCGGTGGTGGCGCGGTCTATGGCGTCGTGCTGCTGGCGCTCGACGCGATGAACTTGCGCGGCGTGGTTAAGCGGCGCCTCGCGCGCTTCGCCTAGGCTTTCGCCGGCGCCTCGTCCTTGCGGCCGTAGACATCGTCGAGCCGGATGATGTCATCCTCGCCGAGATAGGAGCCGCACTGGACCTCGATCAGGGTCATCATCTTGTCGGTCTTGTTCTCCAACCGGTGCTGGGTGCCGACCGGGATATAGGTGCCTTCGTTGGCCGCGAGCGGGAAGGTCTTGTCGCCGACCGTCACCGTGGCGATGCCATCGACCACCGTCCAATGCTCGGAGCGCTTGAAGTGCTTCTGCAGCGAGAGCCGGCCGCCCGGCTTCACGGTCAGGCGCTTCACCTGGAATCCGTCGCCGTCATGCAGGCCCTGGTAGAAGCCCCAGGGCCGATACACGACCTTGTGGCTCTGCACCTCGTCGCGATTGGCCGCTTTCAGCTTCGCGACCAGCTTCTTCACGTCCTGCGCTTTGGCGAGGTCGGAGACCAGCACTGCGTCGTCGGTCACGACGACGGCGAGATTCTCGACGCCGACCAGCGTGGTCAGCTGCCGGTCGCTCACCACCAGGCAGTTTTTGGCATCCTCGACCACGACGTCGCCGCGCATCGCGTTGCCGGCCGCGTCGCGTTCCGAGATGGTCCAGAGTTCCGACCAGGCGCCCACGTCCGACCAGCCGGCGCGCAGCGGCACGGTGGCGGCGCGGTCGGTGCGTTCCATGACGGCATAGTCGATCGAATCCGACGGACTCTTGCCGAACGCCCCGGCATCGAGCCGCAGGAAGTCGAGATCCGAGGTGCGACCGGCGAGCGACGCCTTGGCGGCTTCGAGAATCTCCGGTGCGTGGCGCGCGAGCTCGGCCAGGAAGAAGGCGGCGCCGAACACGAACATGCCGCTGTTCCAGAAGTGCCGGCCGCCGTTCAGCATCGCCTCGGCGCGGGCGGCATCCGGCTTCTCGACGAAGGAGGCGACGCGGAAGGCGCCGTCGGCGCCCGTCACCGCCGGCCCATGTTCCATGTAGCCGTAGCCGGTCTCCGGCCGCGACGGCGGGATCGAGAAGGTCACCAGCAGGCCCTGGCGCGCGGCGGCCCCCGCGATGTCGAGAGCGCCGTGCAGGGCCGCGACGTCGCGGATCGCATGATCGGACGGTGCCACCACGATGGTCGCATCGGCATGCTCTTCCAGCGCCAGCAACGCGGCGATCGCCACCGCGGGCGCGGTGCCGCGGCCGACCGGCTCCAGCACCAGCGCGAGCGGCGCCACGTCGACCGCCTGCAACTGGTCGGCGATGGTGAAGCGGATCGCCTCGCTGGTGATGACCAGCGGTGCGGTAAAGCGGCTGCGGTCGGCAAAGCGCAGCGCCGTATCCTGGACCAGCGAGCGGTCGCCGATGAGCGCGATCAGCTGCTTGGGGTATTCCTGGCGGGACAGCGGCCAGAGCCGGTTGCCGGCGCCGCCGGCGAGGATCACCGGAATGACGGGCGGCACGGGGCGGACGGTCTGGCGCGGATTCTGTTGGGACACGGTCATCCTTTCCGGACGGGATGAAGGGTGGTTATCGAGCTGAAAAGGACAGCATGCGGAGTATTGCACTGCACAAAAGCTAAATCAGCAAGCAGTTTCTTGGACTTGACTGATAAAGACCGGCGCCTTGCCGCTGGCCAGCCGGTAGGGGGATTCGCGAATGTCGATGCGCAGATCCACGTTGTGCGGGACCTTGAGGTAGAACTTGCGCTTGAGGATCGCCAGCGTCTCGTCGCTGTACTGGGCGTTCGGCACCACCACCATCAGCACCGCGGCCGGGTCGAGCTGCACGATCTGCACCGAGGCCGCGCCATCGACGCCCGAAGGCACGCGGTCGAGGCCGAAGACCCGCGATCCATCGGCGAGTTTCAGGCAGTCCGAGCGGCGGCCTTCGATGCCGTTGAAGGTCGAGAAACCGAGCGAGATTTTCTCGCGCTCGATTTCGCTCTCCGCCGCTCCCTCCGGCAGCACCGCGATGTCGCCGATGTCATAGCGCACCAGCGGCTGGGCGCGGTTCCAGAACGGCGTGCCGACGATGCTGCACTTGCCGTCGGGTCCTGGAATGAGCTCCGGATAGGCATAGGGGAAGATGAAGCGGTAGACGCCGTCTTCCAGCGAATAGGCGGCGCAGCTGCGCTCGGTCTGGCCGTAATAGTCCAGCAGCGGCGCGCCGAAGACGCGCTTCACGCGCTCGCGCAGGCCGGCACCCAGGGTTTCCGACGAGGTGATGCAGAGCTTGAAGCTGATCGAGGAGTTCCTCGGCTCGGCAAGATGGGTCAGCAGCTCGAGGCTGCTCGGATAGCAGGTCAGAATTTCCGGCTGGAACTCCTGCAGCTTGCGCTCGTAATGCGGAAAGGTCCGGTTGTTGAGATGCACCGAGGAGAAGATGACCTTGTTGCGCCCGACATCGGCCCAATAGGGCGGCGCAGGATCGTTAGGATCTTTCACCTCGTCGCCGCGCAGCACGGCGATCCGGCTGTTGCCGTAATCAAGGCCGACCTTCGCGGCCATCCAATCGAACATCGCCTGCTCAATGGCCAGGGACTGGATCGAACGCTTCAAACGCAGCGGCTGGCCGGTGGTTCCACTGGTCGCCACATCGACCTGGGGAACCAGGGTGCGGCGCTGGAAATCGCCGGCTTCGTTCTGCAGCCGGGCCTTGGACAAGAGCGGCCATTCGCTGAACGGCCGTGCGAAATTGTAGTCGCGATAGCCCGGCAGCCGAGTGGCCCAGCGCGCGACCCGGCTGCGCAGCTTTTCCGCCATGGCGCGCCGCGTCTCGAGGTCGGCATCTTCCATCTGCTCGAGAGCCCGGCGAAATTCAGAGTAGAAAAACGGGTTCCGCTTGATCAGCCGTTCGGCCGCGGGGACCTGCTTCAGGAACAAAAACATGCCGGCGCCTGCCTTGAAAGCGGCGAAGTTCCAAGTTCGATCATGAACACCGGCGGATGCGAGGAACTCCCGGAACGACAGAAAGGAGCATCAGGGTTCTAACGAAGCCCAGAATTGGCGTCAAGAAACGCCCCTCCGAAACCCGGCCTAATCCCCTTTTCTATCACCATAGTGCAGCCCGCAGGGCCTGCGCTTCCCACGCGTGAAAGCCATGATATCAAGCGCAGCGGCCTGGCTGCGTGACGGTCTTGCGAGGTTCTGGTGAACGGGGGGAAATGTGAAAACCTGCACCCGCGCATGGCAGGTTCCTGACAAAGCTGGCCTGCGCTCTGCTGCCACCGGCTTGTGCAAAGAGGGCTTCGCGTGCAAAAGGACCGGGTGGAGGAAATGCAACAGCCTCCAATAACCCTGGTGCACGGAGAGCGAGGCGCTCGAATGCGGCAAGCGATTGTTCTGGTCCTGGCGGCTGTGATCTTGGCTCTCGGCGGCTGCGCGCCGAAGGTGAAGACCAACTCGATTAACCAATTCAACGCCGAATACGACCGGGTCAAGAGCCAGGGCTACCAGATCCAGCCGGGCGACACGTTGGATATCACCTTCTTCTACACGCCGGAATACAACGCGACCTCGGTGCCGGTCCGGCCCGACGGCAAGATCCAGCTCTCGCTGGTGGGCGACTTCCCGATCGCCGGCATGACCCCCGACCAGGCTGCCGTAGAGCTCAAGAAGATCTACACCAAGGAGTTGAAAAACCCAGACCTCGCCGTCATCGTAAAGACCTTCGGGGCCAGCGCCGTCGTGGTCCAGGGTGAGGTCCGCAACCCGGCGCAGATCCCGGTGATCGGCAATGCGCGGCTGCTGCAGATCATCAGCCAGGCCGGCGGCTTCCTGCCGACCGCCGACATCCGCAACGTGACGGTCGTGCGGCACTCGACCGGCGGCAAGCCGCTGGTCACCGTGGTGAACCTCCAGGACGCGCTGCAAGGCGTGAACACGGCCAACGACATCCCGATGCTGCCGGGCGATGTGGTCTTCGTGCGATCCCTGAAGACCAACGAGAATCGTCCCTCGGCGCCTCTGTTCTCCGCGCCGGCACCCGAGCCGCAGTAAGCGGGCCTCGGACCGGAACCGGTCCAGCGTGTGAGGCCGATCAGTTTTTCGTCACCGACCGCATTTTCGGCGTGCGGTGCAGGACTAAGTGACTATATCTCTTACCGGATTATCGGGCGGGCAACGGCGCTCATAATCGGCGCTCCGGGGGGAGCCGCTCGGTAAGGGTGGATGGATGAGTGCCTTCGTAAAAAGCATTCCGCTGGCGGATCGCCTGATCCGAAGAAACCCGCTCTACTACCGCGGTTTTCGTCGGCTGCTGGCCGAGGGCGAGAGTGCCACTCTCTCCGAGCGCCGCGCCCTGGCGGCGCAACTTCTGGCGCGCAACCGGGCCTGGGCGGAGTCGCTGCCGGGCTATTCCGGCTGCAATCTCGAACAGCCCCTCAGCGCGCAGCCGATCCTGGTCAAGGAAGCCTTGCAGGGCCGTGCCGACGCTTTTCAGGCCCGCAGCTGGATGCCGGTCGCCCATGCAGCGACTGGTGGCTCGACCGGTGTGCCGCTCCGGCTGGTGCGCACCCTGCAGTCGCTGACCATGGAGCAGGCGATGATCGATCACCTGGCCGCCAAGGCCGGGATCGATCTCCCGCGCGCCAGGATTGCGGTGCTCCGGATCGACCGCATCAAGGACCCGAACGACGAGACCCCGCCCTATTGGCGGCAGTTCGGGCCGCTGCGCCTCGTGCTGTCCTCCATGCATCTCAATGCCAAGCGCTACCCGGATTTCGCGCGAGCGCTGCAGGAGTTCCGGCCCGATGTCCTGCTGGCGCTGCCCAGCAGTCTCGAACTGCTGACCGACCTCGCCAGCGAGCGCGGCGCGCCGTTCGGATTGAAGCTGGTGATCACCTCGTCGGAGATGCTGCGTCCGGGCCTGCGCACCCGGGTGAAGTCCTGCTTTGGCGCCGCGCTGATCGACTATTACGGCATGGCCGAGCGGGTCTGTGCCGCCTACTCGACCGAGGACGGACTCTACCGCTTCATCTTCCCCTATGGCTTCCCTGAGCTCGTGAAGATCGAGGAAGGCCGCTATCGCATCCTCGGCACCAGCTTCTGGAACCGCTGCCAGCCCTTGCGCCGTTATGACACCGACGACATCGCGCTGCTCCCGGAGGGGATCTCCGCCGAGCAGCTCGAGCGGATCGCGCTGGGCCTCGATCCTTTCTATGGCATCGAAGGCCGGACCACCGACTATTTCCTGCTGGCCGACGGCTCCCGGATCTACACCATGGACCAGGTGCCGCTCGGCGTGACCGGCGCCGCGACGGTGCAGCTCATCCAGGAGTCGCTCGATGCCGCCGTGGTGGTGGTGGTGCCGAACGGAAAGTTCTCCGAGAATACGCTGGAAGTCATCCGCCACAACTTCTATCAGCGGGCACCGCGCTCGGTGAAGGTGCGGGTCGAAGTGCGCGACACACCGCACCGCCTGGCCAACGGCAAGGCTCCGGTCTTCATCAGCAATCTCGCGCGCGCATGACGGTGCGCCGGACCGTGCTGGTCCTGACGCCGCTCGGGCGCGGCGGCATGGGCGGGATCGACCGCCTGATGGACGAGATTCGTCGCCGCTCCGGCGCGGCCGCACCCGATCTCGATGTGAAGTTCCTCACCACCCGCGGCCAGGGGCATATCCTGCTCTCGCCCCTTCACTGCGCGGCCGCGGCGCTCGCGCTCATCTGGTATCGCCTGACGCGTGGCCGCTGCCTCTGCCATGTCAATCTCGCCTCGATGGGCAGCACCTTGCGCAAGCTGTTCCTCACCGGGCTCGCGACCAGGCTGGGCCATGCCACCGTCATCCATCTGCACGGCGCGCTGTTCCATGAGTACCATCGCGGCGTCGGCGCCTTTCAGCGGGCGCAGATCGACCGCATGTTCCGCGACGCGGCGCGCGTCATCGTGCTCGGCAGCGTCTGGCGGAACTTCGTCGCCGAAACATTCCGTCTTCCCGAGGCGCGCATCCTGGTGCTGCCCAATGCCAGCGCCGCCCGGCCGCCGCGCGCGCCGGAAGCGGTGCCGCCGGAGATTCTCTTTCTCGGCCGGCTGGGCGAACGCAAGGGCGTGCCGGTCCTCGTCAAGGCGCTCGGCCGGCTCGCGGAAACCAGCCTCGACTGGCGCGCGGTGATCGCGGGCGACGGCAATGCTGCGCCCTATCGTGCCGAGGTCGCGCGCCTCGGCCTGGATGCGCGCGTGACCTTCCCGGGCTGGATCGAGGAGGCCCAGACGCATGCGCACCTGTCGCGCGCAGCACTCCTGGTCCTGCCCTCGGAAGCCGAGGGCCTGCCGATGGCGGTGGTCGAAGCCTTCGCCTGGGGCGTGCCGGTCATCTCGACGCCGGTCGGATCGACGCCGGACATCCTGCACGACGGCGTCGAAGGCCTGCTGATTCCGGTCGGCGACCCGGAGGCGCTCGCGGTCGCACTGCAACGCCTGATCGCCGATCCCGCCTTGCGCCGAGAGCTCGGCGCCAATGCCCGCGCCGCCTTCGCGCGGAATCTCGACTTCGGGCCTTATCTTGAAAAGCTCGCCGCCTGTTGGCGCGAGGCTATGCCGCGAAACTAGCCTCGCGCCTCACATGTAGCGCTTATTGTGCTATCATCGGCGCTTGCCCTCCGGAGCGCGCGCAGCGCGTAGGCGGGCGCTGTTTGAGATCGTGAATTTTGCGTCGAAAGCTGCGTCACATCGTCTGTGCTGCACTGCATCGCAGACCGGACGCAGACCGGGAAATTTTTCCGCGCGCGGCGCGCCGCCGTCTGTGTTGCAGTGCATCGCAGACCGGACGCAGACAGAACCGTAAATCTGCCACCCGGCGACGGCGGGGAAAATGCTCATCACCAGAGGCTTGCGTGACTCTGCGCCCGAGCGGCGTCTGCTTCGCGATGCTGCACCCGCACCACAGACCGGACACAGACGATCGC
>JAYSFH010000041.1:0-11119 GCA_041913405.1 Dongia sp.
CCGCTTGCGGGTCTTGCGTCTCCGCGAGAAAGAGCTCGCTGCGGCCGCTTAGATCAGGGTGCCGTGGGCGAGGCCGTAGGTCAGCAGCTCCAGCATGCGGCTCAGGACGAAATCCACGACCACCAGGGCAATCGTCAGCTCGATGCCGATGTCGAGCAACCGCCGGAAGGCGAAGAACTCGCAGGCGGTGACGAACAGCAGGACGATGTCGGAGAGGCCGCCGGCCCAGCTCGGGTCGAGGCCGTAATAGGCCGCGATGGTGATCGGCAGCTGCAGGGCGATGACCAGCACGGTCAGCCAGTTGTAGATCGCGATCGCGCCGTAGATCTTAGCCTCGCGGTCGAGCATCCGTGCCGCCGCCAGCAGCAGCAGCGAGAAACAGGTCCAACTCAGCACATAGCCGATCAGCTCGGCGGAAACGACGCGGCCCATGTCGGTGTCTTCGGGCCACTTCGCATTGATATGCATGAGAAAGAGCACGATCGGCAGCAGCGGCAGGGCGAGCCCGAACGAGCGTCGCGCGCCGCGGGCCGAAAGATCGAAGAAGCCGGCGAAGCCGGCGTCGAACCGGGCGAGGCGCAGCAGTCCGAGCAGCGCGATCTCAAATTCTGCGAAGCTGATCATGCGGGGAGTGTGGCGCGTTCCGGTTACTTGATCCAGTTGATGATGTGGTCTTCGAGGTCGCCGGCCGCGCGCTCCGAGATCGCCCGGCCGCGGACCGAGATCCCCGCCTGGTGCACGGTCTTGGGGTCGCCCGAGACCAGCGGATGCCACCAGTGCAGGTCGCGGCCCTCGGCCACCAGGCGATAGCCGCAGGTCTCCGGCAGCCAGTCGAGGCGGCGGACGTTGCGCGGTGTTAGCTGCACGCAGTCCGGCACGATCTCCTTGCGGTTCTTGTAGTCCTTGCAGCGGCAATTCCTGAGATCGAGCTGCTTGCAGGCGACGTTGGTGAAGTAGAGCTCGTTGGTGTCGCCGTCGCGCAGCTTCTCCAGGCAGCAGCGCCCGCAGCCGTCGCACAGGCTCTCCCACTGCTTGCGGTTCATCTGCCCGAGCGGGGTGGTCTTCCAGAAGGGAGCGTCGGCGGGATCGGCCATGGCCGGCACCGTAGTCCGCTGCGCGCGGCGATGCAAACTTCGGCACCGTCCCGAATTTCCAACGCGCGACTCGCCTCGCGCCGGCGAGTCAATCGCACGCGCCGGGCGGCGGTGAAAAATTACCGAAAATTTGACGCAATTTTTACTACCGGCGAATCGCGCGGCAAATGTATGACTCGGCAGGACAGTTTCGGGGACTCGATCCGTCCGCCTGCGGATCGAAGACTGCATTGGAATCGGGATGAGCACCTTCGCCCGCGATCGACGATCGCCCGAACGGGGATCGCTGACCGAGTTTGCTGTGGGACGCCCGCAGCGCCGCGCCTTCGATCTCATCGAGAATTTGGAGCTGCTGCGCCGCGCGCCGATACGGCCGTCGAGCCTGCCGCTCAGCGCCGTCGAGCGTACCGCTGCAGAGACCCTGATGCGGATCGCGCGGGCGATGGCGCCGTCGCTGGACGAGATCCGCGCGATCGCGGGGCGCTACGCGATTGCCGGCAGCGACGCCGAGCTGCTGCGCCATCCGGAAGTGGCCGAGTTGGTGGCTGAGCGGTTTCCCTATCAGCAGCCGGACCGTGCCGCCTGCCGGGCCTATTACGAAGCGCATCCCGAGGAATTTCGCGGCACCGATCTCTATGAAGGCGGCGAGATCCTGATCGGCGGCGACGTTACCGACCGCGACTGGCGCAGCGGTGCCTACGGCCGAGCCGAACGCATCATTGCGATGCTCTATTACGACCGGCGGGTCTTCAACGACCTGCTGCTCACCTCGGCCGCCAGCCCTGACGCGCGTGGCGGGCGGATCGGCCCGGTCGCCTGCGGCGCCTGGGAGAGTGAGGTCGCGGCGCCGTTCTTCAGCCTGAAGGCCGGCGAGGTCTTCCCGCTGCCGGTGCCCTCGCGCCAGGGCTTTCATGTGCTGCTGATGGAGCGGGTCGAGGCGGGACGCCTGCGCCCCTTCTCCGAAGTCGAGGCCGAGGTGATCCGGCGCCTCGCCCTGCGCTCGCGGCTCGCCGCCGCCTGGCGCCATCTGGAAAGCCTGAGCCGCTAACCAGGGATTGGCATAGTGGCAGGCTCGGGCACCATTCCTGGCGTGTGGCCGGCCGGCCGCTCGTCACAACGAATTAACATAAAATTTTAGGTTCATTCTTGACTTACCGAGGCATAAGTTCCTAGTCTTTATGGCTGACGAGCCGAGCACTTTTCGAGGGAGGCGGCGATGACCGCTCTGGTGCTACACGGCAGATCGCTGAATTTCCGGGGAAAGTCCAACCTTCACCTGGCGCGCGGCCTGCTGCGCCATTCCATGGGGCCGCTCGAGCGCGATCGCCTGAGGGTTGTTTTAGCTCAAGCCGAGCAGGCGGGAATCCAGGGGTCAATTCCTGAGACCCTGCGGGATCCGCGTCTGGTCCAAGTCCTGTCGCGGCAATTCAAGGTGCCGACCCCCAGCCAGGATGCATGCCATCGCTATTACCGCGATCATCTGGAGCAATTCCGCGAGCCGGACCGCTATGTCGGCCGCCAGATCGTGCTGCGCTATCCGCGGGGCGATGCCGCCGCGGAGGACGAGGCCTGGGCGCGGGCGGAGCGGCTGATCGCGATTCTGTTCTTCGACCCGAAGATGTTCGGCGACCTGGTCGCGACCTACGATTCGATCAGCGACGGCACGGGTTCGGGCCGGATCGGTCCGGTGGTCCGCGGCCAATTGACGGCCGAGCTCGACATCGCCTTGTTCGGCCTCAAGCCCGGCCAGATCTACCCGGCGCCGGTGGCGACGGAGCAAGGCATCCATGTCGTCATGCTGGATCGGATCCTGCCCGGGGAGATCACCGCCTTCTCGATGGTGCATGGCCGGATCTGCGCGGGATTGCGCAGCGCGATGCGGATCGCCGCCGCCCGGCGGCATCTGGCGCGGCTGGCGGAGCGCTACCGGGCAGCCGCCGCCGAATAGGCTCTAGCCGAGGCTCAGGCGAAGCTGGCCTTCCTCCTGGCCGACTTCCGCGCGGACGCGCTCCGGCGGCAGCACGACGCGGATGGTGGTGCCGCGTCCCTTGACGCTTTCGATCAGCATCATGCCGCCATGGAGCTCGGTCATGCTGCGCGCCAGCGGCAGGCCGAGCCCGGTCCCTGAATTGTGGTTGCGGCCGGCCGCCGCCTGGCCGAACAGGGTGAGCGCCACCTCGATCTCGGCATGCGTCATGCCGGAGCCTTCATCGACCACCTGGAGCTCGAGTCCGCCATCGGGGCGCAGCCGGCATTTCAGCAGGATGATGCCGCCCATCGGCGAATACTTGCTGGCGTTGCCGATCAGGTTGATCAGGATCTGCAGGACGCGGCGCCGATCGGCATGCAGCCAGATCTCCTCGCGCGGCATCTCGACGCCGAGCTGCTGCAGCCGGTTGCCGATCTGCTCGCCGAGCAGGCGCCGCACCTCCACCACCACGTCGGTGATGCGGAAGTCGGATTCGTTGATCTCCATCTTGCCGGCCTCGACCTTTGAAAGGTCGAGGATGTCGCTGATCAGGTTCAGGAGATGCTCGCCGCTGTCGACGATCACCTTGCCGTAGTCGCGATAGGCGGGCGCCACCCCGGGCCCGACCTTCTCCATGGAGATCACCTGGCCGAAGCCGATGATCGCATTGAGCGGTGTCCGGAGTTCATGGCTCATGCTGGCAAGGAAGGCCGATTTGGCGCGGCTCGCGGCATCGGCCTGCTGGATCGCCAGGGTCAACTCGGCGCGGCTGCGCGACAGCTCGGCCTCGCGCAGCTTGCTGTCGGTGATGTCGATCAGGTAGCTGTCGAGAAAAGTCCGCCCGAGCTCCTGATCGACGTAGACCCAGGCCACCTCGCGACCCCAGCGCAACTCGCCGGTCAGCGGATGGACGAAGCGGAACTCCAGGTCGAACGGTTTGCCGAACTGCTTGCGGGCGATCTCGGCGTTGAGATAGCGGCCGCGATCCTCCGGCACGATCGACTGGTACCACTCGTCGAGGCGGGAATCGCCGCTCGCGTTGGCGGTGCCGAACAGCCGCTCGCTGTCGCGGCCGAACACCTGGCAGCCGGCCTCGTCGTAGCCGTGCCGGCTGTCGCCTTTGACGCCGCGGCAGAACATGATGTTGTGGAGGTTCTCCACCAGGGAACGGAACCGCCGCTCGCCCTCGCGGGCTGCGTTCTCGCGCTCCTTCTCGTGGGTGATGTCGGTGTGGATGCTGAGCAAGCCACCGTCGTCCGTCTTGATCTCCTTGCTGCGGATCCAGCGGTCGTCGATCTTCCGCTCGAACGAGCCCACAGGCCGCTGGTGTTGCTCCAGCCGGTTGGCCACCACGCCGTCGAGATTGTCGAGCTGGAGCTCTTTCGCCTTGTGCTCGCCCCAGCGTGCGTTCTGCCGTGCGAAGGTCTGGCCGAGCTCGACCAGGTGCTCGAAGCCGGTGAAGAACATGCGGACGTAGATATCGTTATAGGCGACGAGCTTGTCCTCGGCGTCCCACAGCGAATAGGCGACCCCGCTCTGGTCCAGCCCGTCGCCGAACACGTCCAGCGCATGGGCGGCGGTCATGCTGGAGGCAATCCGATGCGGCATCCAGGTCCCCAAACCTCGGCAAGAGCAAAGCAAGTCCCAGGCGGCCGACAAATGCAGCCGCCCCGTCCCCCGACAGGATCACAGTATGGGTATAGATATTGCTAACGAATGGTGAATGGGGAATGGTTGGCCGCGAGACAGGTCGATTTGGCACCGGAACCAATATGACAGACGCAGTGCAAACCGCCGCGCAGGAACTGGGGCGCGGCTTTCCCGCCGGCTTCCGCTGGGGCGCCTCGACCTCGGCCTATCAGATCGAGGGTGCCGCGGCGGTGGAAGGCCGGGGCCCGAGCTTGGGGCACACCCGCCGCCGTAAAAACCCAACCCCCCCCACGGCCTATACCGGCGCCGCCCCCCCCGACCACTATCACCGCTACAAGGAAGACATCGCGCTGATGCGCGACGCCGGGATGCAGGTCTACCGCTTCTCGACCGCCTGGCCGCGCATCCTGCCGCGCGGCCGGGGTGCCATCAACCCGGCCGGGCTCGACTTCTACGACCGGGTGATCGACGCCACCCTGGAGGCGGGGATCGAGCCCTGGCTCTGCCTCTATCACTGGGACCTGCCCTTTGCCCTGGAGGCGGTGGGCGGCTGGACCAACCGCGACAGCGCCTACTGGTTCGCCGACTATGCCGCGATCGTCGCGCAGCGCTACGGCGACCGGGTGAAGCACTACATCACCTTCAACGAGTCCTCGGTCTTCACCGTGTTCGGCTATTCGATGGACTGGGCGGCGCCGGGCATCATCGACAAGGTCGCGCACTTGAAGGCCACGCATCACGTCAACCTCGCGCACGGCCTCGGCGTCGATGTGCTGCGCGATCTGGTGAAGGGCGCCGCGATCGGCTGCGTGCACAACAACCAGCGGGTCATCCCGGAGAAGGACACGGCGGAAGATCGCAAGGCCGCCGATTGGCTCGACGCCTTCTGGAACGGCGCCTTTCCCGATCCGCAGAATCTCGGCCACTACCCGCCGCTGCTGGCCGAGCTGATGGAGCCGCATATGCAGGCCGGCGATCTCGCCAGGATCTGCCGGCCTTGCGACTTCTTCGGCCTCAACCACTACGGCCCGATCTTTGCCAAGGCGGAGCCGAAGAATATCTGGGGCTTCGGCTGGGGCTCGGCGCCGGAAGACGCCGACAAGACCGACATGGGCTGGCCGATCTTCCCCGAGGAGTTCACCCGCGAACTCCTCCACCTCACCCAGCGCTACAAGCTGCCGATCTACGTGACCGAGAACGGCTGCAACACCGACGACGTGCCGGATGCCAAGGGCGTGGTCAACGACACCAAGCGCATCACCTATCTCACGCGCTACATCACCGCGATGCTGCAGGCGATCGCGCAAGGCGCCGATGTCCGCGGCTATATGGTCTGGTCGCTGCTCGACAATTTCGAATGGGGCTCCGGCTACACCAACCGCTTCGGCATCATCCACGTCGATTTCGAGACCCTGAAGCGCACGCCGAAGGCCTCCTACTATTGGTACAAGGCGCTGATCGCCGCCAGCCGCGCCAAGGCCTGACGCTCAGGCCCAGGCTTGGTGCGCCTGGACCTTGTCCTCGCCGACCGAGACGCCGCCGTTCTCATTGCGCTCGAGCAGGAAGCGCCGGGTCTCGGCGCCGAGCAGGGTGTCGACATGGCCGATCGCGATCACCGTGTCCTTGGGGAACTCGGTGCGCAGCAGGTCGATCATCGCCCGCTGGCCGGCGGGGTCGAGCGTATCGGCCGCTTCCTCCATCAGGATCCAGTCCGGCCGCTTCAGCAGCAGCCGCGCGCAGCCCAGCCGCCGCTGGGTGTCGGTGGTGCGCCCCAGGTCCCACGTTCCCTTTTCATCGAGCCGGCCGACCAGGTCCTGCAGCCCCACCTGGGTCAGCGCCGCCTCGATCGCATCTTCGGGGATCGGTGCATCTCCGGTCGGATAGTCGATCGCCGCGCGCAGGGTCCCGGTCGGCAGATAGGGCCGCGGCGGCATGAAGAAGAACCGGGCGCCGGCGGGGAGCTCGATCGTGCCGTCGCCCCAGGGCCAGACGCCGGCCACCGCCTTCAGGATGCTCGACCCGGCGCTGGTCTCGCCGGTGAAGAGAATGCGCTCGCCCTTGCGGATCTCGACATTCATGTCTTCGATCTGCGGCTGGCCGGCGGGCGTGGTGGTCGCGAAGTTGCGGAAGGCGAGCACCGGCTGCTCGTTCGGGACGACGGCGATCGGCTTGCCGGTGGTGGTGTGGAGCAGGTCGTCGAAGTTCTCGACTGCGTTGACCAGGCCGAACACCCGCTCCGCCGAGGCGCGCCAGTCGGCGACTTTGCCGAGATTGTCGATCGCCCAGGAGAGTGCTCCCACCATCTGCTGGAAGGCCTGGGCGCTCTGGATGAGGACGCCGAGGGTGATGAGGCCGGCGATGTAGCGCGGCGCCACCACCAAAGTCGGGAAGACCTGCGAGAGCACCGACCAGCTGGCGGAATAGAAGAACATGTTGGCGAGCGCCCGGGTGACCGCATCCCAGGCCGAGGTGACGCCGTCGAACAGATGGTAGAACTTCGAGCGCACGTCGCGTTCGCCGCCGGCCAGAGCGATGCCGAGCGAGTTTTCGCGGGCATGGGAGAGGCCGAAGCGGAAATCGGCCTCGGTGGTCTGCCGGCGGTCGACCGCGCGGATCAGCGGCCGGCCGAGGGCGAGCGCGATGCCGCTGCCCAAGCCGGCATAGATCACCGCCAGCCAGACCAGGTAGCCCGGCACGTAGTAGGGCGTGTTGCTGATGATGATGTAGGGCGCCTGGCTCAGGGACCAGAGGATCTGGGTGAAGCTCACCAGCAGCAGCAGGTCGTAGAACAGGCTGTGGCCGAGATCGATCGCGTATTCGGTGGCGCTCTTGATGTCCTCGGCGATGCGGCCGTCGGGATTGTCGTGCGGCCCCGGCAGGTAGCCGATCTGGTAATGCCGCCCCTTCATCATCCAGTTGTGCTCGACCTGGCGGCTGAGCCAGGCGCGCCAGCCGATCTGCAGGCGTCGCTTGACCCGCAGGTGCAGGTTCACGATGGCGACATTGCTGATCAGGATGATCAGCAGGATGCCGGAGAGGTTGGCGAACTGGTGCATCGCCTTCTGCTCGAGCGCGTCGAACAGCCAGCGCATCCAGCGATTGAGCGCCACCGGCACGCCGACCTGGCAGATGGTGAGGAACACCAGCGCCAGGGTCAGCAGCCGCACCTTGATCTTCTCTTCGGAGCTCCAGTAGGGGCCGGCGATGCGCCAGAAGGTCTTGAAGAACTCCGGCCAGCTGATCAGCGCCTCGCCGGTGCCGGCGCCGCCGGCGCGCGGCTTCGCCGGCTCGGGCTTCGGCCGGTGCGTGCCGCGCCGCTCGCCCAAGGGGCCGTCGGTGGCGCCGGTCATCGGGCGCACATTGTCCCGCGCCTTGCGATCAGCGGGGTTGTTCGTCGGGCCTCTGCCGGGCTCGCTGGGCTTCGCCATTCCCCTGCCTCGCCGCGATCAGCTGGGACCGATCGCGGTCATGATCATCGAGATGCGGCTGCCGTCCTCCGACAAGGGCAGCAGCATGATTTCGTAATGTAGCAGCTGGTCATCGACGATGGCATCCCGCTCGGCGAAGCGAGGCCGTCTGCCATCGATCAGCGCAGCGTAGAAATCCTCCGTCAGCTTGCGCTGGTTGGCGCGGGGCCAGTCGTGCATCCAGATGCCCGTCGCCTCGAAGCCGAGCAGACGGTACCAATAAGAGCCGACCACCCGCAAGCGATAGCGGCGCTCGCCCTCACCCTCACCCTCCGGCGCGTGCACCTCGGTCAGCGCGACGCGATCCAGCATGAACAGGAAGTCCACCGGATCGACGTCGGCGCGGCGGGGAAATTCCCGCGCGCCGCAGCGCTCGGACCAGTAGGCCAGCAGGCGCCGGAGATCGGCGCTCTTCGGCACCGCCTCGCCGCCGTCGGCATGGTTGATGGCTCCCCCGGACATGGAGGAACTCTATCACATCTATTCCGCGTCGAGTTCCGGGTAATGGCGGAAGATGCCCATTTCGTTGAACGGAATCCGGCGCGGCGACTCGCAATAGGCCCGAATGCGCGGCAGCGCGGCGACCGCACCATGCACGCCGACGACCCGAGGCGCCGCCTTCTCCAGCCTGCGCATCGCCTTGGGGAAGGCATAGCGCAGCCCCTCGACGATCTGGAACAGCGAGAGGTCGACATGGCTCAAACGCGCGCCGACCATATGCCGGCCCTTGCCGGCCTTGTTCGCCTTCGCCACACGCTCGAAGTAACCGAGGAATTTCGGCGCGCGGTGCACCAGGAAATCGGCGGCGCGGCGCTTTGCTTCCGGCTTCTGCTCCTCGTAGTAGAGCCCGCTGCCGATCGGGTGATGCACGTCGTGGACCTCGACCACGAAGTCCGAGACGGTGAGCTGCAACTGATGCGCCCAGAGCCGGCCGGCCTCGGTCTTCGGCGCGAGATTCTCCTTGTCGCCGAGATAGAGCAGGATGTTGGCGGTCTGGCCGATCATGAGCTTGCCGGCCTTGAGATAGGGCGGCGCGAAGCTCGGCGTCGGGCCGGCTTGCATCAGCTTCATCATCTTCGCCGCGCCGCCCTTCGTGCGTGCGACATCGACATAGTCGGCACCCGCCGCTTCCAGGGCGAGGCGCACGTATTCGCCGCGGCCCTGGATGCCGTCCCAGTAGTAGAGCTCGTAGCGCATGGACGACCTCCCGTCAGCCGAGGATCTGGTAATGCACCTCGTGGATCACGCATTGCTTGCCGTTGATCGGCAGGATGTCCTGGGGGCAAGCCGACATCGCGACGATGCAGTCCATCGCCGCGCGCAGCACCACGTAGTCGCCGGGCTTGGAGACCGGCTCGCCCCATTGGGTGGCGCCGTCGCTGCCTACCGGGATATTCATCCAGAGATTGACCGGGCTCGGCACCTCGGTGACGGCGATGCCGAGCTGGCGCATGCCGGCGATCAGGTTGTCGGTGCAGTTGTCGTGGTATTCCTTGCAGCCGAGCAGGCCGTAGCGATAGTCGTCGCAGGCCGCGATCAGGGTGTCGTGGATGCCTGGCGAGGTGTCCTCCTCGAGGACCAGGATCGGGCGGCGGCGGTTGGTGTGCAGCGCCTGGCCCTTCTTCGGATAGATCGAGCCCAGGGTCGGCCGCATATGCTCGACCGAGAGGAACTCCTTCAAATCCTCGGCGCTGAACGCCCAGGTGTCGCAGACCTGGCTGCCATGGGTGTTGATGATCTTGATCGCCTGGCCCTTGGTCAGCCGCGCGGCGCGGCCCTTGCGCGCGGGTACTGTGTGGAGTTCGCTCATTCTGTCCTCGTGAAACTTGTTAGATGAAAGAAGACATCGGCACTCAGCTGCTCACCGGTCTCCGGCCGCCGACTTCGTCGATGTGTTTCAGCATGTCCGCGGGATCCTCGTAGACGCGGTAGGCACTCGCCCGTTCCAGCTCGTCCTGGCCGTAACCGCCGGACAGGAGGCCGATGCCGAGGGCGCTGGCGCGGCGCGCGGCCAAGAGGTCCCAGATCGAATCGCCGACCACGGCGCAATGCTCGATCGGCACGTTGATGCGGCGCGCGGCTTCGAGGAAGAGATCGGGATCGGGCTTGGCGTAGCGGACCTGGTCGCGGGTGACGACCGCGGCCCTGTCGACATCGACGCCGAGGCGCTCGATGTTGGGCCGCGCTGTCTCCATCCGGCCCGAGGTCGCGATCGCCCAGGGGATCTTGTTCTCGGTGAGATAAGCCAGCAGCTCGCGGGCGCCGGGCAGCGGCTGCACCAGATGCGAGCGCTTGGTGTAGGCCTCCTTGTGGCGCTGGCGCAGGCGCTCCAGCCGTTCTTCGGTGATGTCGAGGCCGGTCTCGCGCAGCAGGATGTTGGTGAACAGCCCGCCGCTCATGCCGATCTTGCGGTGGATGCGCCAGACCGAGATCTGGATGCCCTCGGCGGAGAGGGCGTCATGCCAGGCCAGCACATGCTCGTAGACGCTGTCCACCAGGGTGCCGTCGAGATCGAACAGGAAGGCGGTCTGCGGGACGTCAGGCATGTGATGTGAGCTCCGGGAAGGGATCGCGGGGAGGGATGTCGCGGGCTATTCGAACCTTGGCAGACCCGCGGGTCAACCCCCGGATCAAGTCCGGGGGCGCGGAAGGTGACGTTGCCTTAAAGTCGTCATGCGCGGGCTTGACCCGCGCATCTCGTCGGCTGCTACACTGTGGCCAAACAGGCTGCAGGGGAGAAGCAGCGATGCAAGAGGACAGATGGCTGGGCTGGGCTGGCCTCATCATCGCCTTCATCGTCTTCCAGGCGGTGCGCGGCGTGCTGCGCGGCGCGAAGAGCGGCGGCACGAAGAGCGCCGGTGGGGGCATGGCGCGTCTCAACGCCGCGGCCGAGCGCATCCTGAAGGAGCGCGGCGCTTCCGTAACCACCCCGGTGCCGC
>JAYSFH010000041.1:11129-12667 GCA_041913405.1 Dongia sp.
GGCGTGCATAAGCCGCACAGCCATCCGCCGCTGCCCAAGTCCACCACCCCGGCGGTGATCCGCCGCGACGGGCTGCTCTCCAGCGGCCGGGAGCCGGTGGTGCAGCGCCGGCGCTGAAGAGGTGGCCTTGGCCGCTGCGCCGCGCTACTCTCCCGCCCCGGGGAAGACCGCGCTTGCGCGGCCGCTGGGATTCGCATGGGGAGACTGAGGACATGATTCGCTGGGACGGGATGTGTGCGCTGGGCGCCGCGGCTCTGCTGGCCGCCGGCTGCGCCGCCAAGAAGGCCGATGAGACCACCGCCGCGCCGATGGCCGAGAGCGCGCCGATGGCCGCCGCCTTCGACCAGAGCCTGCTGGCCTCGCCGGGCGCCAAGCCGATCCTGCTTTCGAGCGAGGTGATGCCGGACGGCGGCACGCTCGAGCAGGGCACGGTGGTGACCGGCAAGGACGGCTGGGCGGTGCATGGCGAGCGCGAGGGTGTGGCCTGGCGCTACGGTTCGTCGGATGCGGGGCAGCTCCGTGTCGCCGGCGAGCCCAACACCGAATGGCAATATATCCAGGTGCAGCAGAGCTGGGGCGTGCAGTGCAAGGCCGAGCCGGGCAGTGGTGGCACCGCCGGGCGCACGCCTTGCGCGGTGCTGCGCATCGCCTCGGTCGAGCCCGGCACGATGGCGACCGGCGGCCTGGCGCTCGACGAGCATGTGACCTGCGTGCGCGCCGCCAACCCGAACGAGCCCGCCACCATCAGCGTCGATGGCGCGGCGCCGGTCAGCCTGCCGCAGCCGAGCCTCTGCCTCTCGGGCGCGGACAGTGACGCGCTGCAGAAGGCGATGATCGGCGGCCAGAATGTCAGCGTCATGGCCGGCTTCTATGCGAGCGGCCCGGTCAAGACGATGACCTTCCCGACCCATGGCCTCGCGCAAGCCCAGGCGATGCGCGCCTGGATCGTCGAGCAGTACAAGGCCGGCAAGCTCAACGCGCCGGATTGAGGCACAGGCTGTCGAAGCCGGCGATTTCGAGAACATATCCATGTATGCAGCCCGCCTGCTCCTGCGCCTGATCCCGGCCGTGACTCTGCTCTCCGCGCTCGCCGCCTGCGGGTCGGATGACGACCTGGAGACGGCGGCCGCACCCGCGGCGCCGCCGGCGCAGACCAAGATCTCCAAGGCCGACGCGGACGCGCTCCGCGCCGAGATCTATCCGTTGTGGCAGCCGCCGGCCGAGCCGCCCTGCCACGAACAGCTCAAGGTCTTCATCCAGCTCGCCGAGGACGGCAGCGTCACCCGTGCCGACGCCAAGCCGGAACTCGGCTACGACGATCCCTGCCGCGGCGCGCAGGACGCCGCGATCCGCGCGATCTGGGCCGCGAGCCCGCTCAAGGTGCCGCGGACCCGCGACTGGGACGGCATCACCCTGATCTTCGACCGCGACGCGCTGATGTAGTCTTTTCGTCCGGGTCCTGTCCGGGTGGCGCCGCGTCTGCGTCCGCTCGGGATTTTGCAATTCCGTCTGCGTCCGGTCTGCGTTGCGTCTCCGCT
>JAYSFH010000041.1:12707-15039 GCA_041913405.1 Dongia sp.
ATTCCCGTCCGGGTCCCGTGCAGACGCGTCGCGTCCGGGTGGGGCCGGGGTTCGGGTCCCGTCTGCGCCGCGTCTCTCGTCTGCGTCCGGTCGGGAATCTTCGATTCTGTCTGCGTCCGGTCTGCGTTGCGTCTCCTCTAAGGTGTTGTCTGCGCTGCATTCCCGTCCGGGTCCCACGCAGACGCGTCGCATCAGGGTATGGCCGGGGTGCGGGGTCTGTCTGCGTGACGTCTTTCGTCTGCGCCCGGCCCGGAAGGGGCAATTCCGTCTGCGTCCCGTCTGCGTTGCAAATCCGGTCCGGGCCGGGTTGGTCGATTCCGTCCGGGTCCTGTCCGGGTTGCGGGATTCCGTCGGGGTCCGGTCGGGGTCCGGTCGGGGTTGATGATTCCGCCGGGGCCTGGTCGGGGTCGCGCGCGGCCGGCTCCCCGGAATCTTCGCCAACCGGCATTTGTACCTGATTTGTTCTGGAAAGTCAAGGCGATGCGCGCTATCGTCGGCGCCTTGCGGCAACGGAAAGAATGGGCGGGGGCCATGCTCAAAGGCACATGTCATTGCGGCCAGACCGGGTGGACCTTGGAGGGCGACCCCGGCGGGATCACCGCCTGCAACTGCACGGTCTGCCGGCGCTATGCCAGTCTCTGGGCCTATGACTACGAGGGCGAGCGGGTCGCGGTCAGCGGACCGACGGCCTCCTACACGCGGCACGGCCCGGAGAAGTCGCCACTCGAGTTCCTGTTCTGCCCGACCTGCGCCTGCGTCCTCGCCTGGCGCGGCCTGCGCCTGGATGCGGAGGGCCGCCGGCGCATGGCGGTCAATGTGCGGTTGGCGCCGCTGGAGGAAGTGGGCGAGCTGCCGATCGATCTGTTCGACGGGCTGGACAGGTTCGAGGACTTGCCGCGCGATGGGCGGTGTGTGCGGGATTTTGTGTTCTAGGGGGAGCGAGGAGGGTTGCATGGCACGAAATCCTCGGACCGGTGGAACGCTGGAGGATTACCTCGCCGGGAAGGGTGAACTCGACGAAGTCATGGCGCGCATCGAGAGCGGCCGGGAGGCGACGTTTCCGCTCGATGTCGTGAAGAAGATGCGCAGTCAAAACCGGGTCGCGGTTCTCCGCGAATACCGGGGCATGACCCAGAAGCAGCTTGCCGCGCTGGCGGGCACGGATCCGATGACCATCTCCCAGATCGAGAGTGGCCGCGCCCGTGGCGGCCTCGACGTGATGCGGAATATCGCGGCGGCGCTCGAAGTCGATCTCGACATGCTGGTCCCACCGCTCAGGTCCACCAGTGCGCGCACCGATACCGGCAAGCGCAAGCTCAATGTGCGGGGACCGGCGGGGCGCGGAAAGAAGGGATAGCGTCGCTCGCGCGAGTGGCGCCGATCAAGGAGAGCTGCATGGCAAGAAATCCCCGGACCGGCGGAACGCTGGAGGGTTATTTCACCGGGAAGGGCGAGCTCGAGGAGGTCGATGAGATCGCCATGCGGCGCATGCTCGCGGCGGAACTCGCCAAGCTCATCAAGGCGCGCGGCTGGACCCGCGTCCGGCTGGCGAATGAGCTGCGCACCTCGCGGCCCCAGGTCGATCGCCTGCTGGACCCGCAGCCGCGCAAGAGCATCACGACCACGACCTTGGCGCGCGCCGCGGCGGTCGTCGGCAAGAGGGTGCAGCTGGTGGATGCGTGATGGGGCCGAGGCGGAGGGAGATCAGTATTATCTCCCCGGAATTTGTCAGGGAGTAACGAGGTGTAAGTTGTCAGCGTGCGGCAGCGCATCGCTGCTCTGGACCGCCTCAGCTTCCCGACACTGGTTCATGGTCGCGACGAAAGCGGCCGCTTCCGTCGCCGGGTCGGCGAAGAAGACGTCGGCCACGACGTGCTCAGCCCAGACGGAGAATCTTGTCAAGTCGCCGCCACTCGCGGCTGTGGCATTCTCCGCGCCGATGCTGCGCCACCAAATCAGGTGTTGGTCTGATGTTGCCGTCAGGCGCACAGGACCGATGTCGTTCCAATAATGCGCGATTTTGCCGCCATCGCTCTCGACATAGAGCGCATCGGCTTCCAGGCGCAGCCGCGGCTGCGCCTGCACGAACACTGCAGAGACGAGCAGGATCAGCGGCACCAAGCCAAAAAACAAAATCCAATTGAGCAGCGCCTCACTCACCGCCCAGTTCAGCGCTACGCCAATAGCTATACCGATGAGAATGGCATCCCGTAGGCGCAGAAACCGCTTCTTCAGAAGCGCCTTCCGCCGTCCCGTGATGACGATAGGAAACTGAGGCTCATCCACCCTGGCCAGGGCGAAAGATTAGCAGGGGTGCAATCTGAAGACGAGA
>JAYSFH010000042.1:0-15005 GCA_041913405.1 Dongia sp.
TCAGGCGCCGGGGCTGGCGCCGGTGCGGGTGCAGGCGCTGCGGCCGCGGCCGGGGCGGGTTCAGGCGCCGGTTGCGGCGCGGGCTCGGGTGCGGGCGCGGCGGCGGCCGGTGCAGCAGCGGGCGCCGGCTCGGCGGCGGGTCCCGGGGCGGGAACCGGTTCGGCCGGCGGGGTTGCCGCGGCGGTCGCGGTGCCGGGCAGGGCGTTGGGGTCGCGCGGCTGCCAGGCCGCGGCCTGGGCCTTGGCGCGGACCACGTCGGTCGGGGTCATGTTGGCTTCGAGCGCCGCGGCACGCGTCGCACCCTCCGCGACGCCGTTGGCCGCCGCGAGATCGAACCAGCTATGCGCCGTGACCAGGTCCTTCGGCACGCCCTTGCCCTCGGCATAGAGCTGGCCGAGCGCCAGCATCGACGGGCCGTCCTTGGCATTGGCGGCGGTCTGGAAGTGATCCATCGCCTGGATGTAGTCGGGCTGGCCGGTATAGCCGGCCTGGAACAGCAGGCCGAGATTGTACTCGGCCTCGGTGCTGCCTTGTGCCGCTGCCTTCTGGAACCAGTCATGGGCGATCTTGGCATTGCGGGTGACCGCGTTGCCCTTGAGATACATCAGGCCGATCTCGTTCAAGGCGGCACCCGTGCCGGCCTTCTCGAAATAGCTGACGGCGAGACGGCCGTCGGGCTTCAGCCCCGGCCCGCCGTCGCGGAAGAGATAGGCGAGCTTCATCGCCGCCTTGGGATGGCCGAGGTCGGCGGCGCGCACATACCATCCGGCGGCCTGCTGCATGTCCTGCTGCACGCCCTTTCCGCTCTCGTAGAGCAGGCCGAGCGAATACTGCGCATACATCTGCGAGCCCTGGATCAGCTGGGCCGCATTGGGGCCGAGTGCCGTGCCGTCGAACTTGGGCGCCAAGTCGAGCTCGGCGGCGATCCGGTAATAGGTGGCCGCCTGCTGGTAATCCGGCGCGCCGGCTGAACCCGATTCATAGAGCCGGCCGAGGTTGTAGGCCGCGACCGGATTGCCGAGCTTAGCCTCCTCGTCCAGGAGCGGGATCGCCGCGGCGAAATCCCCGGCTTCCAGCGCCGCTTCGGCGGCGCGGTAGTCCGCGTATGCAGGTCCGAACGCAAATAGGCTGATGGCGGTGGCGAGGAGCAGCGAGGAGCGGCGCATTTTGGGTCCCAAAACCTGAAGATCGCGCGAAATCTAGCCCATGGACGGGGCGGTTGCCAGGGCGGGATTCGTCAGCTTTTTGCGCGATTTAGAAGGAGGAGAGCGGCTCCTTCAGGAAGGCCTCTTCCTCCGGGGTCGAGATCCGCCCGAGGCAGAGATTGCGGTGGGGGTAGCGGCCGAAGCGGAAGATGATCTCGGCATGCCGGGCGGCGTAGAGCAGCTGTACGGCGGCATCGACATTGTGCTCGTCCCGGCATTCGACGGCGAGGGCGCCGAACAGCGCCAGGCCGCGCTTATGGATCTTGGGGTCCTCGCTGTGCTCGAACGGCAGATAGGTGAACCGCCGCTCGACGAAACTCAGGTCGCGGTCGAAACCGGCGTCCACCATCTGCGTCGCGATCGCCAGCGCGCGGGCATCGCCGGCGAAAGCCTGCGGGCTGCCGCGATAGATGTTGCGCGACATCTGGTCGATCAGGATGACGAGCGCGAGCGCAGTCTTCGGCGTCGCCCGCCATTCCTCGAAGGCACTGCCATGCGCCGCCGCCACCGCAGCGCCGAACTTTGCCCGGATTTCGGCGTCGAGGGCCTCGTCGCGCTCGAAGCAAAGCGCCTGGACGCGCTCGGAGAACCAGAAGTCGAGCACGTCCTCCGGCCGCATGTCATCACGCCGCCTGGTTGACCACGGCGATGCGCTGAATGGCGGGGCGAGCCATCACCAGATCGGCGAGACGCTTAACACCGGGGAAGCGGCGATAGGTCTCCGGGCAGCAATCCTGCCAGAGCGAGAGCATGGTGCAGAAGATGTCCGCCGCCGAGAAGCGCTCGCCGAGCAGGTAGGGGCCCTTGGTCCGCAGATGCGCGTCGATCCGGCTCCAGACCGCGGCGACTTCCTCCATCGCCTTAGTGATCACCGCTTCGCCTTCGCCCGTGGTGTGGCGGTCCGGATAGTAGTAGCGCAGCATCGCCGGCTGCAGCGTGTTGGTGAGATGGGTGAGCCACATGTAGAAGTGCCCGCGCGCCAGCTCATCGGTCTTCGGGGCCAGGCCCGCGGCCGGATGGCGATCGGCGATCAGCATGCACATGGCTGCGGATTCGATCATGGTGAAGCCGCCGTCCATGACGAGGGTCGGCACCTTGCCGTTGGGATTGAGCGCCAGGTATTCCGGGGTCTGGTGCTCGCCCTTGCCGGTATCGACCAGCTTCAGGGTATAGGCGGCGCCCGCCTCCTCGAGACAGCAATGCGGCGCCATCGAGGCCGAGCCCGGTGACCAGTAAAGCGTATACATGAAAGCCCCCTGTCAGAGCCCACGTCGTCTGCGCGGGATTTTCGTGGCCAAACCGAAACGGCCGGCGACTCGGAGCTTAACGAAGCCACCGGCGTTTGCGCCAGAGCCAACCCGCGGTTGTCGCGCGCGTCGCCGGCGCGATTTCCGTAGCCACTCCGACTTCTGCCGCCGCTCCGACCAAAGTCTGAGGCACGTTCTAGGAACAATATCGTAATGCGATATTTTCTTCTTGTCCGGTCGCGCGGCGTGATTCAGCCTGCATGCCTGTCCGGCTCGCTGCTTGCCGGCCGGCATAGAGAAACGCGGGACAATCGGGAGGATCGTCATGGCCTTGCTCTCCGTGCTCGATCGCGAGCACATCGTCGCCCCAAGGAGCTATAACCGCTGGCTGGTGCCGCCGGCGGCCCTCTGCGTCCATCTCTGCATCGGCCAGGCTTATGCCTTCTCGGTGTTCAACCTGCCGATGACCAAGCTGATCGGCATCGCCGATTCGGCGCCCTCCGATTGGAAGCTCACCGAGCTCGGCTGGATCTTCTCGATCGCGATCGTCTTTCTCGGCGTCGCCGCCGCGGTGACCGGCACCTGGCTCGACCGCGTCGGCCCGAGGAAGGCGATGTTCACCGCCGCCTGCTGCTTCGGCGGTGGGTTCCTTATCTCCGCGCTCGGCGTCGCCACGCACCAGCTGTGGATCATCTATCTCGGCTACGGCGTACTCGGCGGCTGCGGGCTCGGCATCGGCTACATCTCGCCGGTGAAGACCTTGATCACCTGGTTCCCCGACCGGCCCGGCATGGCGACCGGCATGGCGATCATGGGCTTCGGCGGCGGCGCCTTCATCGCCTCGCCGCTCTCGGTCTGGCTGATGAATCACTTCAAGACCGACACCGACACGGGAGTCACCGCGACCTTCGTGACGCTCGGCATCGTCTACTTCGTCTTCATGTCGATCGGCGCGATCATCGTGCGGGTGCCGGCGCCGGACTGGAAGCCGGATGGTTACGTCGCCCCGGCGCAGCCCAAGCGGCTGGTGACCAACGAGACGGTGCATGTCGACCAGGCCTTGAAGACGCCGCAATTCTACCTGCTCTGGTGGGCGCTCTGCCTCAACGTCACCGCGGGCATCGGCGTGCTGGGCCAGGCTTCCGCCATGAGCCAGGAGATGTTCCAGGACAGGATCACGCCCGTCGCGGCCGCCGGCTTCGTCGGCCTGTTGAGCCTCTTCAACATGGCCGGCCGGTTCTTCTGGGCCTCCACCTCGGACTACATAGGCCGCAAGAACACCTATTACTGCTTCTTCCTGCTGGGCATCGTGCTCTATGCGGTCGTGCCCTCGACCGCACATATGGGCAGCGTCGTGCTCTTCGTGCTCTGCTACGGCATCATCCTGAGCATGTATGGGGGCGGCTTCGCGACCATTCCCGCCTACCTGCGCGACATCTTCGGGGTGCAGTATGTGGGCGCCATCCATGGCCGGCTGCTGACGGCATGGTCCGCGGCCGGCGTGTTCGGCCCGGTCCTGGTCAACTACATCCGGCAGTATCAGCTCGACCAGGGCGTTGCCAAAGCCGATGCCTACACCATCACCATGTATATCATGGCCGGCCTGCTGTTCATCGGCTTCCTCTGCAATCTCGCGGTCCGGCCGGTCGATGAACGGCACCACCTGAAGGTCCAGAACCAGCCGGCGCAGTGAGGGAGACGAGCATGGAAGCGAAGAAGGACTACACCGTACAGCTGGTGCTGGCCTGGCTGCTGGTCGGAATACCGCTGCTCTGGGGTGTGTGGAAGACGCTCCTGAACGCGATGCAGCTGTTCGAGTAGTCGGAATCAGGCCGCAGCGGACTTGGCCTTGCTGCGGGCCTGCCGCCGCAGCAGAACCTGCGACACCATCAGCATGGCGAGCGAGAACACCATTACCGTGGTGCCGATCGCGTTGATCTCCGGCGTCACGCCCCGGCGGATCGAGGCGAAGACGTAGATCGGCAGGGTCACCCGCCCGCCGGCCACGAAGGACGCGATCACATAGTCGTCCAGGCTGAAGGTGAAGCTCAGCAGGAAGCCGGCAATGATCGCCGGCATCAGCTGCGGCAGGGTCACCTGCCGGAAGGTGGCGAGCGGATCGGCATAGAGGTCGGTCGAAGCCTCGATCAGGCTGCGGTCCATGCCGGCGAGCCGCGCCTTCACGATCACGATGACCAGCGCCATGGCGAACAGCGAATGGGCGCAGATCAGCGAGCCGAAGCCGAAGCCCAAGGGCGGCGCTCCCGGCGCGTCGCCCTGGATCAGCGGGTTGAGAACGTTGAAGGTGGTCGCGAGTGCGATCAGGGTGGCGATGCCGATGACGATCCCCGGCACCATGATCGCGATATAGGTCAGCGCGTCGAAGATCGTGCGGAAGGTCTTGTTGAGGCGAGGCAGGGTGAGCGCCGCCGCGGTGCCGAACAGGGTCGCGATGGTCGAGGAGACGAAGGCGACCAGGAGGCTGTTCAGCAGCGCCTCGATCACGAAGCGGTTGCCGGCCGCGGTCGCATACCATTGCACCGAGAAGCCGTGGAAGTCGCTGGCGCTCCGCCCGGCGCTGAAGCTGAACAGCGCGATGACGCCGAGCGGCGCATAAAGGAAGAGATAAACCAGGATCGCGTAGAGCCGCATCTCAGACCAAGGCCTGATCGCGCATCCCGCGATTCTTCAGGGTCATGCGCAGATATATGGTCACGGTGACCAGCATGATGATCACCAGGCTCAAGGCGACTGCCGAGCCGAACGGCCAGTTGCGGGATTGCAGGAAAAGATCGACAAGCGCATTGCCGATGAAGAACACCTTGCCGCCGCCGAGCAAGGCGGGGATCAGGTATTCGCCCATCAGCAGGATGAAGACCAGCATGCAGCCGGTGACCGCACCCGGCGCCGACAGGGGCAAGGTGATCTGCAGGAAGGTGCGCGCCGGCGAGGCGCCGAGATCGTCGGACGCCTCCAGCAGCCTTTTGTCGAGCCGCTCGAGACTTACGAAGATCGGGAACACCATCAGCGGCAGATAGCCATAGACGATGCCGACCAGCACCGCGAAGGGCGTGTTGATGAAGCGCACATCCGCAATCCCAATTGCATCCAGCAGCGCCGGCAATCCCTTGCCGCCGAGGATGAATATCCAGGCATAGGTGCGGATCAGGAAGCTGGTCCAGAACGGCACGATCACCAGGATCAGCAGCAGCAGCCGGTTCCGGCTGCTCACTTTGACCGCGAGGTAATAGGCAAGCGGATAGGCGGCGATCAGGCAGATGATGGTGCCGAGCGGCGCCAGGGTCAGGGTGTTGCGGAACGCCGCCCAGCGCGCCGGCAGGTTGGCGTATTGCGCGAAGGTGAAGGCCGCCTGGTAGCCGCCGGCTTCAGCGCGCTCGCCGAAGGAGAGCACCAGCACGACCAGGATCGGCATCACCAGGAGGCCGAGGAAGATGGCGACGGACGGAGAAATCAACAGGATCGCCGTCCAATCCCACTTCCTCGGCTCCTTCATGATACGGGGTCGATCCTCAAGCGGCCTTGAACCGCGCCAGGATCTCGGCCCGGGCGGGGTTGGTGAAGGTCGCGGCGGAACCGAACTCCAGCGGCGCCAGCAATTCGGCCGCCGGATACATGATCGGATCCTTCAGCATCTCTTCCGGCAGCAGCTTGTTGGTGCGGCTGTCGGTCGAGGGCTGGCCGTGGAACGAGACCTCGGTCGCGTTGATCTTCGGGTCCAGCAGGAAGTTGATCAGCGCATAGCCGCCCTCGCGGTTGGGCGCGCTCTTCGGCACGGCGTAGAAGTCGGTCCAGATCTCGCCGCCTTCCTTGCCGAGCACATAGTTGATCTCCGGGATGTCGCGGTGCAGCTGCTTGCCGTCGCCGGTCCAGCAGATGCCGAGCCAGGCATCGCCGTTGCGGAAGGCCGGCTGGTAGTCGCTGGTGATGGCGAAGAGATGCGGCTTCGCCGCCATCAGCAGCTTCTCCGCGTCGGCCAGTTCCTTCTCGTCGTTCGAGTTGAAGGAGTAGCCGAAATACTTGAGCGCATTGCCGATGGTGGTGAGCTGGTAGTCATGCACCGTCACGCGGCCGCTATAGGCGCCCTGGGTCAGGTCCCAGAACTCCTTCCAGCTGGTCGGGTTCTCCTTCACCTTCGCGGTATTGACCGCGAAGCCGGTGGTGCCCCAATCCTTGGCGGCGCCGAACACGGTGCCGTCGACCGTGCCTTCCTTGATCAGTCGCGCGTCCTGCGACGCGATGTCGTAGTTCGGCACCTTCGCGAGATCCAGCGGCTCGATCAGGCCGAGCGAGGCATGGGTCGAGACCGTGTAGTTGGTCGGGACGAAGACGTCCCAGCCGGTGCCGCCCGCTTGCAGCTTGGCGAGGAACTCCTCGTTGGAGCCGAACACCGAGACCTCGACCGCGGCGCCGGTCTGCTTGGTGAACTCCTCGAAGTCCTTCGGGTCGTGATAGTTCGGCCAGGTCGCGAGCGAGACCTTGTCGCCGATATTGCCGGCCGCCCAGGCCTTGCGCGGCAGCAGGCCCGGGACTTCGGCCGCCATCACCGCCATCGCGGTGCCGAGCCCGGTGACGCCGAGGAAATGGCGGCGCGAGATTGAGCCCTTCTGGTAGCGGCGCAGCTGCTTGATGAACTCTTTACGCGGATCCATGGAAGCCTCCTTCGGGATGTTTTCTTGTGACGGCGGGTCAATCGGGCGCGTCGGCCGTCGCTGCGGCGCGCGGATCTTCTATGTTTCGCTGAGCGCCAGCGCCTGGCTGCCGCGCCAGCCGACCACCGCGGCGGCGCCCGGTTCCAGGCCGGAAGTTTCGACCGCTTTCGGCAGCCGCACCAGCAGCTCGCCGAGGCCCTCGGCGCGCACCGAGAACTCGCTGTGATCGCCGAGATAGATGCGGTTCAGGATCTGCGCCGGGGCGCTGCAGTCGAGATCCTGGGGGGCTGTGCCCGGGCGATAGAGGCCGATCACTTCCGGCCGCACCGCGATGACGCCGCTCTCGCCGACCTTCAAAGGGCTGCCGAGCCGGCTGTGGACCGCGCGCAATGTGAGACCGCTGCCGATCCTGATCGCGGCGCCGCTCGGGTCGCTCGTTGCCACCTGGCCCGGCCAGAAATTGGATTCGCCGACGAAGTCCGCGACATAGCGGTTGACCGGCGCGTCGTAGAGCTCCTCCGGCGTCCCCATCTGCACGATCTTGCCGTCCTTCATGATGCCGATCGTGTCGGACATCGAGAGCGCCTCTTCCTGGTCATGGGTCACCAGGATGAATGTGATGCCGACCTCGCGCTGCAGGTTCTGCAGCTCGATCTGCATCTCGCGCCGCAGCTTGCGGTCGAGCGCCGCCAGCGGCTCGTCGAGCAGCAGCACGGTCGGGCGGTTGATCAGCGCGCGGGCCAGCGCGACGCGCTGCTGCTGTCCGCCGGAAAGCTCCCAGATGCGGCGCTTGGCAAGCTGCGGCAGGCGCACCAGCTCCAGCGCTTCGGCAACCCGGCGGTCGATCTCGCTCTGATCGGGCCGCGGCTTCCGCTGGCGCAGGCCGTAGCCGACATTGGCCGCGACATCCATGTGCGGGAACAGGGCATAGTTCTGGAACACCATGTTGACCGGCCGGCGATAGGCTGGGATGCCCACCATGTTCTCGCCGGCGATCTCGACCGATCCCGCGGTCGGCTGCTCGAAGCCCGCGATCAGCCGAAGGCTGGTGGTCTTGCCGCAGCCGGAAGGTCCCAGGAAGGAATGGAAGGAGCCGCGCTTCAGCGCGAAGGAGATGCCATCGACCGCGGCGACGTCGCCGAAATGCTTGCTGACCTCTTGGAATCGAACATCGATGCCGTCTTCGGCCATGATTGGAACGCCTGCCCTGTCGATCGCGCCCGCTTGTCTGTTTTTGGCGCGGACTTGCGGCAATTACGCTGGGGCGGGTGGGGGATGTCAATCCGTCCTGTTGAAATTGTCCCGGTCGATTTCAAAAACCCGGATTCCGGCCAATGGAACAGGCATGCGGTGGGCCAGGCACAAAAACGAGCGGGGCCGTTTCCGGCCCCGCTCCGATCTTAGACTGGACTGCTGCGGTTAGCGGCGGTTGCCGAGGAACTGCAGCAGGAAGATGAAGAGGTTGATAAAGTCGAGATAGAGCGTCAGCGCGCCCATGATCGACTTCTTGCGGGCGATCTCATGCCCGTCGCCTTCCCAATACATCTCCTTGATCTTCTGCGTGTCGTAGGCGGTGAGGCCGGTGAACAGCAGGACGCCGATCGCGGAGATGGCGAAGGCCATCGCCGGCGAGCCGAGGAAGATGTTGACCAGCGACGCGATGATCAGGCCGATCAGGCCCATGAACAGGAAGCTGCCCATGCCGGTCAGGTCGCGCTTGGTGGTGTAGCCGAAAAGGCTGGTCGCCAGGAACATCGAGGCGCAGACGAAGAAGGTCGTCGCCACCGAGGTGCTGGTGTAGATCAACAGGACCGGCGTCAGCCAGATGCCGTTGATGACCGCATAGGCCATGAAGGCGGCGAAGGCGGTCGAGGCCTTCATCCGGTTGATGCCGAAGCTCAGGAAGAACACGGCGCCGATGCCGAGCAGCGCGAACAGCCAATGCGCTTTGACCAGCGACATTGCCCAGCCCGCTTCGGCGTAAACGCCCCGCGCCACCACATACGCCGTCAGGCCGGACAGACCGAGCCCAAGGCCCATGTAGTTGTAGACCTTCAGCATGTACGAACGGAGGCCCTGGTCGATGTCGAGGGCCTGCGTCCCTGCCGAGGTCCGGTAAACCGTCCGATTTTCCGGTCCGATAGCCATGTCTTTGTCGCTCCCTTTGGGTCACCCGGCTTGAGGCCGGTCTTGTCGAAGTTCTCGGACCGATATTTAGGGGTTTCGCCTTTTAAATCAATCCCTCAACAGGAAAATATCAGAAACCTGACACCAGGCTCCGGACGGGCAAAACCGGCAAATATCTTGCGAAATCAGCGCTCCCCGGCGATAAGGGCGCCCCACCGCAACCTGACCCATTCCGGAATCCCGCCATGAAAGGCCGCATCTTCTCCGGCGTCCAGCCGACCCACACCCTCCATCTCGGCAATTATCTGGGTGCGGTCCGGAACTGGGTCCGCATGCAGAAGGAATACGAGTGCATCTTCTGCGTGGTCGATCTCCACGCCATCACGCTCTGGCAGGACCCGAAGGAGCTCAGCCACAACATCCGCGAAGTGACCGCGGCTTTCATGGCGTCGGGCATCGACGTCGAGCACGGCATCATCTTCGCCCAGAGCCAGGTCCGCGCCCATGCCCAGCTCGCCTGGATCCTGAACTGCGTCGCGCGGGTGGGCTGGCTGAACCGCATGACCCAGTTCAAGGAGAAGGCCGGCAAGGACCGCGAGAACGCCTCGGTCGGGCTCTACACCTATCCGGTGCTGATGGCGGCCGATATCCTTGCCTACAAGGCGACCCATGTGCCGGTGGGCGAGGACCAGAAGCAGCATCTCGAGCTCGCCCGCGACATCGCGCAGAAGTTCAACACCGATTACAGCACCGAGCTCTTCCCGCTGCCCAATCCGGTGATCGGCGGGCCGGCGACGCGGGTCATGTCGCTCCGCGACGGCACCAAGAAGATGTCGAAGTCCGATCCTTCGGATTACAGCCGCATCAACATGACCGACGATGCCGAGGCCATCGCGCTCAAGCTGCGCAAGGCCAAGACCGATCCCAACCCGCTGCCCGGCCCGGAATCCCTGGACGAAAAGGGCTTCATCAGACGCGAAGCGGACGACGCCCGTCCGGAAGCCTTCAACCTGCTGTCGATCTATGCCGCGCTCTCCGACCGCAGCCTCACCGATGTGGTGACGGCTTTCGCCGGCAAGGAATTCTCCGCCTTCAAGAAGGAGCTGACCGATCTCGCGGTCTCGGTGCTGGGACCGATCGGCAGCGAGATGCAGCGCCTGCTGAAGGACACCGGTGAGGTCGACGGCGTGCTCCGTCGTGGCGCCGAGCGGGCCGAGGCGATCGCAGCCCCGATCCTGCGCGAGGTCGAGGATACGGTCGGCTTCCTGCACGCCAAGTAGGCGCAGAAAAAAACGCCGGCCCCCCAATCGCAGAAAGGGGCCGGCGCTTTATCTTCAACGAATGGAGCGCTGGGTTATTCCGCCCGGGTTACTCCACCGGGGTTACTCCGTCGGCCCGTAGACCCGCACGCCTTCCGGACCCTCCAGGCTATAGAGCACGGTCGGCGCGACCATCGGCATGCCCGGGAGCTCGGTGCCTTCGGCGCCCGGGACGAAGTCGGCTTGGCCGGCTTCGTTGCCTTCGATATGGCTGCTCTGCACCTCGGCCGGATCCGCCGCCATCCCGCTGATGCCGGATTCCAGCTGCTGGCTGTAGACCTGGTTCTGACAGGTCACCAGCGCGCCACCGGTGAGGGCGTTGCATTCGCTGCCGTCGGGATAGATCCGCATCTGGGCAAAGGCGCTGCCGGCCATGGTGGTCAGCAGCAGCGCGCCGGCGATCCCGGTGAAAATCGCGTGAGCTTTCATGCCGTCCTCCTCGATCCGATTCGCTTGATTCACCCGCGAAACTGAGGAAGAAACCCATGGGCCCAGGGCCGGTTCCGCTGACGGGGTCCCGCTTTGTTCCGTCCGGCGAGCCGGTTGCTAGCGGCGCTATTGCGCCATGAAGCCGCCATCCACCAGCAAGGTATGGCCGGTCACCATCGCCGCCGCCGGGCTCGCGAGATAAAGCACGGCGGAGGCGATCTCGACCGGTTCGGCGAGGCGCGCCAGCGGCGTCATCGCCTCGATCCGCTTCACCAGATCGGGCTGCGCCATCAGCCCGGCGATGAACGGCGTCTTCACATAGGTCGGCGCCACCGCGTTGACGCGGATCCGATGCGGCGCCCATTCGACCGCGAGCGCGCGGGTCATGTTCACCACCGCGCCCTTCGAGGTCTGATAGGAGATGTTGGGATAAAGCCCGCCGCCCGAGAACCCCATGATCGACGAGATCTGCACGATGGCGCCACCTTCGCCGCGCGCGATCATGTCGCGTGCGACCGCGCGGGAGAACAGGAAGGTGCCGGTCGTGTTGACCGTCATGACCTTGTCCCAATCCTCGACCGAGACCTCGACCGATGGGCGGCGGATCGCGGTGCCCGCCGAGTTGACCAGGATGTCGATCCGGCCCAGCGTCTTCAGGATTGCGGCGGTGGTCGCCTCGATCTCGCTTTCCTTCGCCACATCGGTGCCGAAGGCGAGGCCCTTACCCCCGATCTTCGCCAGGGCCTGCGCGGCCGCGGCGGCATCGCGATCGACTACCGCGACCGTGGCGCCGGCCGCGGCGAGCAGTTCCGCGCTGGCCAGGCCGATGCCGCTGGCGCCGCCGGTCACGACGGCGACCTTGCTCTTGAGTCCGAAGAGTTGATCCAGTGCGCCGGTCATGATTCCCCGAGGTAAAGCCGTTCAGGCGGCAGACCATAAAGAGCGGACAGGACCCGGTAAACTGCCGTAAAAGCGCTGCGACCATGCCGCGGCTTGCAGCCAAAGCCGGGAATTGCCATTTAATCCCGGTGATCAGCCTCCGGCCCGCCCCCTGGTCCGTCCCTTGCCGCAGACCGCAGAGAGCCCACGCCCATGTCCGATGATCTTCTGATCGACGAGCCGCCGGTGCGCCGTCGCTTTTCCCGCTGGTTCGGCCGGGCCGGCGGTGCCGAGCGCAGCCGCTTCTGGCGGGTACTGAAATGGACCGGCATCGTCCTGCTGGCCGTCATCGTTCTCTACTATCCGGTCGGCATGGCCCTGACTCAGAAGATCGATGACGATCCGGCGTTCTCGGCGGCCACGGTCGAGCAGGGCAACAGCGTGGACACCGGCCCCAGCCAGGCGGTGGCAACGGCCGCGGCTTTGATGGACCGCGAGGTCAACCAGACCGATTGGCCGGCCAATGATCCCTTCTTCATGCCGGGCTGGGCGCTGGACAACATGCCCAACTTCCAGATCGGCGTCCGCGATGCGGTGAAGCGCTTTGCACTGGAGCTTCAGGACGAGATCGGCCGCAATCGTGGCACCAGCGGCGCCGACGGCGACCTGCAGGCCGCGGCCAGCGCGTTCAACTATCGCCCGGACGTCTGGGTCTGGGATCCGGTGAACTCGCTGATGCCGACCGCGACCACGGAGGAGCAATACGGCCAGGGCATCAAGGCGATGCTCAACTACAACGCCCGCCTGGTCCAGCAGCGCGCCACCTTCGATCGCCGCGCCGACAACCTGCTCTCGACCCTAGACCGGATCGGCAAGGATCTTGGCGCCGCTTCCGACCGCACCCAGCGCCAGATCGACCAGGAATCCGGCTCCTGGATCGACTTCCACGCCGATGACGTCTTCTACCTGAACAAGGGCCTGCTCTACGGCAATGCCCTGATCCTGCGCGACCTCGGCAAGGACTTCGGGAAGATCCTGGACGAGAAGGGCGCCAAGCAGATCTGGGACCGCATGGTGTCGAGCATGATGGAGGGCGCGGAATTGCGCCCCTGGATCGTGATCAACGGGCGTCCCGACGCGCTGATGCAGCCCAATCACCTGGCCGCCCAGGGCTTCTACCTGATCCGCGCCCGAGCGCAGCTCGAAGAGCTCAATGACGTGCTGATCAAGTGACGACGACTCCGTTATTCAGTCGTCATGCCCGGGCTTGGCCCGGGCACCCCTGACTTTCTTGCGCATCACATCAAATCAGGGGTCCCCGGGCCAAGCCCGGGGATGACGAGTGAGAGGGGAGTGCCCAACCGAGCAGCCCTGGCCCTCTCCGCCGAAAAAGCGCGGGCCAAGCGGGACGCTCACTTTCGTCCGGCGAATCCGAGGCGTAGATTGGGGCACGATAGGACCATCGGTCCCGAGTCGGACGCCGTTTAGGCGCTCCGCGACCGTCCCGATTCCGGTTTCCGGTTCCGATTCCCGTCGTATGGCAGGAAATGCGGCCTGGATATTTGGGGGACCGGCGTTTTGAACGGCTTGCAGGCGATCTCGGACTGGTTCTTCGGCCTGCAGATCTACCTGCCGATCGCGGAAGTCTCGCTCAACATCGTGGTGCTGCTGGCGATCGGTGGCGGCGTCGGCCTGCTGTCCGGGCTGTTCGGCGTCGGCGGCGGGTTTCTGATGACGCCGCTCCTCATCTTCATCGGCGTTCCTCCGGCCGTCGCGGTGGCGACCCAATCCAACCAGGTGGTCGCCGCCTCGGTCTCCGGGGTGCTCGCCCACTGGTCCCGCGACAACGTCGATTTCAAGATGGGCGGGGTTCTGCTCGGTGGCGGCATCCTCGGCTCCAGCATCGGCGTGCTGATCTTCAGCCTGCTGAAGCGCTTCGGCCAGATCGACCTCGTCATCGCCATCGCCTATGTCGTGACCCTGGGCTCGATCGGCACGATCATGGCGATCGAGTCGATCAACGCGCTCCGGAAGGTGCGCCGCCGCCAGGGCGCCCCCACCAAGCTGCACCAGCACAACTGGGCGCAGGGCCTGCCCCTCAAGATGCGGTTTCGGAAATCGCGGCTCTACATCAGCGCCATCGTGCCGATCGCGATCGGCTTCGTGGTCGGCATCATGTCGGCGATCATGGGAGTCGGCGGCGCCTTTCTGATGGTGCCGGCGATGATCGACCTGCTCGGCATGCCGACCTCGATCGTGATCGGCACCTCGCTGTTCCAGATCATCTTCGTGCAGGCCTACGTCACCATCCTGCAATCGGCCCAGAACCAGACCGTCGATCTCCTGCTGGCGCTGATCCTCACCCTGGGCGGCGTGGTCGGGGCGCAGTATGGCGGCCGCTGGGGCGCAAAGCTGCCGGCCGAGCAGTTGCGGCTGCTGATGGCGCTGGTGGTGCTGACCGTCGCCGGCGGCCTGCTCTACGAACTGGTCGCGATGCCGCGCGAGCTCTATGCCGTGATCACGCTCGGAGCCTTGCCGTGATGCGGCTCGCCCTCCTGATCCTGGCGCTGGTCTGCGCCGGCACCGGCGCCGCCGTGGCCAAGGACATCGTCGCCGATCTGGTCGTGCACCGGATCGAGATCACCTCGGGCTTCTCCGGCGCCGAGCTGACGCTGTTCGGCGCAGTCGACGAGAAGGGCGATGCGGTCGCCGTGGTGCGCGGACCGACCGCGCCGGGCGGCGGGCTGGTTGGCGGCTCGGTCGAGGTGCGGCAGAAGACGCGGACGCTCGGGATCTGGATGACCGGCTCGCATGTGCGCTTCGACAACGTCCCGGGCTTCTACGCAATCGCCGCCTCGCGGCCGCTGGAGGAGATCCTGACCTTCGACATGCTCGACCGCTACCAGCTCGGGGTCAACGAGCTGAAGCTGCCCGCGAGTGCCGCGAGCGCGCCCAATATCTCCGACTACGCCGGCGCACTGATCCGGATCCGCCAGCGCCTGGGACTCTATGCCGACAAGGTCGGGCATATCAGCTTCATCGGCGATCGGCTGTTCCGCACCAGCTTCGCCTTTCCCTCGACGGTGCCGACCGGTATCTATAACGTCGATGTCTACCTGGTGCGCGGCG
>JAYSFH010000043.1:0-14697 GCA_041913405.1 Dongia sp.
GAGGCCGCCGTGGCACGCCATGACGGCGACGCCGACGCGGCGATGAAGTCGGCCGCCAAGGTAATCTCGGCGGAGTTCGAGTTCCCCTACCTGGCCCATGCCGCGATGGAGCCGCTCGATGCCGTCGCCCGCAAGGACGGCGACAAGATCGAGATCTGGGGCGGCCACCAGATGCCGGATCTCTACCAGGGCATCGCGGCCGGGATCGCCGAGACGACGCCGGACAAAGTCGTCCTCCACGTCATGATGACCGGCGGCAGCTTCGGCCGTCGTGCGGTCGGCGATGGCGACGTGATCGCCGAAGCGGTCGCGACGGCCAAGGCGATCGGCTGGAAGGCGCCGGTCAAGCTGGTCTGGACCCGCGAGGACGACATGACCGGCGGCCGCTATCGCCCGATGTACTTCCACAAGATGTCGGCCGGTCTCGACGGCGACGGCAAGCTGGTGGCGTGGCAGCATCGCATCGTCGGGCAGTCGATCATGTCCGACGGTCCCTTCGCCGGCTTCATCCAGAACGGCGTCGATCCGACCTCGGTCGAGGGTGCCTCGACCTTGCCTTACGCAGTGCCGAACATCCATGTCGACCTGGTCACGACCAAGGTCGGCGTGCCGGTCTTGTGGTGGCGCTCGGTCGGCAGCACCCATACCGCCTATTCGACCGAGGTGGTGATCGACGAGGTGGCGCAGGCCGCCGGAAAGGATCCGATCGAGTTCCGCCTCGCCATGCTCGGCGACAAGCCGCGGCACAAGGCGGTGCTCGAGAAGGTGAAGGAAGCCTCCGGCTGGGGTCAGGCCTTGGAGAAGGGGAAAGGCCGCGGCGTCGCCGTCGCCGAATCCTTCGGCTCCTATGTCGCGCAGGTGGTCGATGTCTCGGTCGACCAGGGCACGGTCAAGGTCGAGCGCGTGATCTGCGCGGTCGATTGCGGCACCGCCGTCAATCCGGACGTGATCAAGGCGCAGATGGAAGGCGGGATCGGCTATGGCCTCAGCGCCATCCTGAAGGGCGAGATCACCCTGAAGGACGGTGCGGTCGAGCAGACCAACTTCGACGGCTATGAAGTGCTGCATCTCGACGAGATGCCGCAGGTCGAAGTGCATATCCTGCAGTCGAAGGAAGGCCCGACCGGCGTCGGCGAGCCCGGCGTCCCGCCGATCGGCCCGGCCGTCGCCAACGCGGTCTTCGCTGCCACCGGCAAACGCATCCGCGTCCTGCCGATGAGCAAGTTCGACTGGACCGCCGCTTAAAGATCAGAGGCGGGCTGCAGCTGTGACCGCGGTCACGGCTGCAGCCTGCGCTGCATCACATTTCAACGTTTGAACCGTTGCGCTGACTCGCGAGACCCATATGCTGCGCCGCATTCGGGGTCTCTGGAAAAGCGAGTCAGTTCATGTTCCGCTGGTTGGCATTCGCCGCCGTCATCTTCCTTTCAACGTCGTCCTTCGCCGCCGATCTGACGCCCGACCAGCAGTCCGCGATCTGCGGCGCGCGCAAGACCTGCAAGACCACCACGGTGGATGCCGGGCAGGGACCGGGCAACGTGAAGCTGACGGTGGTCGATGTGCATTTCGACGTCGCCGACAAGCCGGCGGAAGCGCCCGATGAAGGCTGCATCGGCGATCCGGAAGCGGTCGACGCACCGGACCACGATGGCGGCCGCGAGCTCTGGCTGATCGCCGGCGCCGAGGCGCCGAAGCGCATCCTGGCGCTCTGCAACGACGGCTATGGCTCCGCCGGCATGGGCGAGGACATGATCGAAGTCACCCCCAACCTGATCACGTGGGACCAGAGCGGCGGCTCCTCTTGGCGATGGGTATCGACCAAGCAGATCCAGCTGATGCCGCTCGGGGTCGTGAAGGAGTTCGACTGCAGCTACCACAACGTGGCGCCGGGCACCGGCACCGTGACGGAGATCGACCGCCGCACGTTGCAGGCACGCTCGGTCGGCGCCGTCGCCGGATACAAGTTCAAGGAAGATGACGAGATGGGCTGCCCGGATTGGCCGACGGGCCCGGATTCCACACTGCCCACCGGGCCGGACTATGCCGGCGGCTATGCGATCCCGTTCCCCAATGCCGGCCCCGACGACGACGGCAACGGCTACCCCGAGGGCACCGTGCTCGGCGATTGCGCGCGCGAGCTGAGCACCGACGGACTGCACGGCTTCATGGTGTTCGGCAAGCCGATCGATGAAGGCGCCGCGACCGTGCGGGCCATCAAGGAAAGCGAAGCCTCGCTGCTGATCCAGGTCTTCGACCCGAGTGCCGAAGCCGAATTGAAGTCCGGCAAGGCCAAGTCCTGGGTCGGCCAGCCACATATCGAGGTCTGGATTTCCGAAATGGCGAACCCGGAGGATAACGACGGGCCGAACGGCGAGACCTACATCTATCGCCAGTTCGCGATCGGCCTCGACGGTAAGACCTATCCCGGCGCCAATGCCTTCGAGCCGCTGCCTAAGGTCACCCATTGGGCGGCCAAGGACGAGCGCGGCCACGACGTCACGGTCTATCGCGTGAAATGGGAAGGCGATAACGCCCGCCCGAGCTTCGGCATCGGCGTGGTCTACTCGCAGGCCAAGAACGGCAAGCAGGCGCGCATGATCTCCAACGCACAGATCAGGAAGAACAAGCCGCTCTATCTGCCGGACGCCTGGGCCAATGCACCGGAGGACCAGGGTATTCCGAGCGGCAAATGCGCGGTCAATACCGAGAAGCGGCTGGACGTGGTGAAGAACTGATCGGCTAAGCGCGGTTCTCGCAACAACTCCAATCGTCATGGTCCGCGAAGGCGGACCATCCACGAGTTGCTTCGCGCCGCTGCACCAAACTCGTGGATCCTCCGCCTTCGCGGAGAATGACGACCGAGTAGACGGTTACGCCTGCGCCAACGCGACGGCGATCTCCGCCGCCAGCCGGGCGTTGTTCTTCACCAGCGCGATGTTCGCCTTGAGGCTGGCGCCCGCCGTGACTTCGTTGACGCGCTTCAGCAGGAAGGGCGTCGTCTCCTTGCCGGCGATGCCTTGTTTCGCGGCTTCGTCGAGCGCGGCGCGGATCGTGCCTTCGATCTTCGCCGCCGCGATCTCGTCGCCGGCCGGGATCGGGTTGGCGATACTGACGCCGCCTTTCGGCGAGAGCTCCCAGCGCGCCTTCAGGAAAGTCGCGATCTCCAGCGGCGTGTCGAGGCGCATCGGCGCGGCAAAGCCGCTCTCGCGCGAATAGAAGGCGGGGAAGCGGTCGCTCTTGTAGGCGATCACCGGCACGCTCAGGGTCTCCAGCATCTCCAGGGTGCGGCCGATGTCGAGGATCGACTTGGCGCCGGCGGAGACGACGGCGACCGGCGTCTCGGCGAGCTCGGTGAGGTCGGCGGAAATATCGAACGTGGTCTCGGCGCCGCGATGCACGCCGCCGATGCCGCCGGTCGCGAAGACGCGGATGCCGGCCTTGGCCGAGAGCCGCATGGTGGCGGCGACCGTGGTGGCGCCGTGCAGGCGCTTCGCCGCCGCCAGCGGCAGGTCGCGCACGCTGAGCTTCATCACGTCTTTCTCGGTCGCCAGCACGAACAGCTCGGCGGCGCTCAAGCCCACCTTGTAGTCGCCGCCGATGACGGCGATGGTCGCCGGCACCGCGCCATGGTCGCGGATGATCTGCTCCAGCGCCTGCGCCGTCTCCAGGTTCTGCGGATGCGGCATGCCATGGGCGATGATGGTGGATTCCAGCGCCACCCGGCCGGTTCTCGTTGCGCGCGTCCGGGACCTGGGTGGCTAGCTCGAATGCCATGACAGAACACCTCCCCGCGGCCCGACAGCGCCGACGCCGTGTGGGTCAGATTCTTCATGCTCATCTTGCGGCTGACGCTTTCGGCCGCGCTGACCGCAAGGCCTGCTGCCGCCTGGCCGAGCAAAGCCGCCTGCAGCGGCTTCATGCCGCCGACCAGGCCGGCTACATAGCCCGCCACATGCGCATCGCCGCCGCCGGTCACGTCTTGCGGCTTCGCCTGGGCGGCCGGGATGTGATGCTGCTTGATCTCGTCGCCTTGCATGGAGGAGAGCAGGGCACCCTCCGGCCCCAGCCCGACCAGCACATTGGCGACGCCGCGATCGTGCAGGCCGCGCGCCGCCTTCGCGGTCGCTGCGGGCGTCGTGAGATCGCTGCCGATCAGCGCGCCGAGCTGCTGCTGGTTCGGCGTCACCGTGTGGATCGCGGCGCCGCGGCGCAGGATGGCGTGAAGCTTCTCGACCTTGACCGCCGAGACCGGCTCGATCAGGAATGGGATGTCGTTCTGCTTGGCGCATTGCTGCAGCCATTGCAGGCTGCTGCGCTCGAGGTTGCAGTCGGCGATGAGGAAAGCGGCACCGGCGATCTCGGCGTGGCAGCGCTGCAGCATGCGCTGGGTGATCTGTGCGGTGATGTCCATCGCCGAGACGCCGATCACCAGCTCGCCGTCACGGTCCAACACCGCGGCATAGACGCCGGTGCTGCCGACGCCGCGCCGCACCGCCGCGACATCGACGCCGGCCGCCTTCGTCTCGTCCAGCAGGTGATCGCCTTGCGCGTCGCGCCCCACCGCGCTGATCAGCTTCACGGCGACGTCGAGGCGGGCGAGGTTATGCGCGATGTTCCGGCCGACCCCGCCCGGCGACATCATCGCCGTGCCGGGATTGGAAGTCGCGGGAATGGTCGTGCCCTTGATCGCGACCTTGATGTCGATGTTCGAACCGCCGACCACCGTCACAAAAGGGGCGGTGACAAAAGAAACGCCGCGCCCGGTCGGGGCGCGGCGCGTCGGTTTCGCCGGCTTGCTCAAGAGAGCGAAGGCGTCAGTTCTTGCTCGGGAAGAACGAGCCGATGTCGAAGCGCGACTTCTCCTTCGGCTCCTGCATCGGCTCCTCGATGATCGGCTCGGCGCCCGGCAGCGGGTCGAGCGTCGCCGGCTTGCCGGCGGCCTTGCGGGCCTTGAGGATCGCGTTGTTGAGATCGGTCTGGGTGCAGAGGCCGAGCAGCACCGGATCGCGGGGCCGCAGGTTGGCCGAGTTCCAGTGGGTGCGATCGCGCACCGCGGCGATGGTCTGCTTGGTGGTGCCGATCAGCCGCGAGATCTGCGCGTCGGTCAGTTCCGGGTGATGGCGCACCAGCCAGGCGACGGCGTCCGGCTTGTCCTGTCGCTTGGAGACCGGCGTGTAGCGCGGGCCCTTGCTGCGGGTCAGCGGCAGCGGGATCGCGACCTTCGCCATCTTCAGGCGCTGGGTCCCGTCCTGCTCGCAGCGCAGGATCTCTTCCTTGGTCAGCTGGCCGTTGGTGGTCGGGTCGAGACCGACGATGCCGATCGCGACCTCGCCGTCGGCGATGCCCTGGACTTCCAGCGGGTGCAGGTTGCAGAAGGCGCCGATCTGGTCGAAGGTCAGCGTGGTGTTCTCCACCAGCCAGACGGCGGTCGCCTTCGGCATCAGAAGTTGCGGTGCAGCCATAAAATCCTCCTCCTCGGCCGCCGGGTTTTCGCCGGCGGGCGGCCAAGTCCGTTACTTGACCATTTGGGGTGTTGATCAGGGCGCGCCAATACGGCAGCGACACCAATTCAGCGCGGGAAATAGCATTTGGCGGGGGTTAGGGACAAGGAGAAACTCGCGGACGACAGCTGTGCCGACGCGCGCGGTTCCGAAGCGCCTATAGATAAACTATTGAAATAGCTATTCTATTTGCCGCAGAGTTCCACGCCCTCACAAGCGGCTCTGACGCTGCCGCGCCAACCGTCCGTTCCGCCCATGCGATCCGCCGCGACCGCAAATCCAATTCCGGCGAGGATCCCCAGGAACAGTGTGATCATGCCCCGTCCCGCGCTGTTGCGGTGCCTGACATAGGCGGCGCGTATTGTCTTGTAACTGGACGGGTCGAGTGCGGCGCGGTTCTTCGGAGAGCCGCCGCCCTTCGCTTGTGCATTGGCGCAGGCCCAGATGTTGACGGCGAAGTACAGCAACCCGCCCACGGCAACCAGCCAGGAGACCGCCAGTCCGGCAATGCTCAGCGCGCCGACGAGGTTCATCCGCCGCGCGCCCCCTAGACGGTCAGAACGATCTTCCCGATATGGGCGCTGGATTCCATCAGGCGATGACCTTCCGCGGCTTCCGCGAGCTTGAGGGTCTTGTAGATGACCGGCTTGGCCTTGCCCGCTGCGAACAGCGGCAGGACATGGCTCTTCAGCGCCGCCGCGATTTCGCCTTTCTGGGCGATCGAGCGGGGACGGAGCGTCGAGCCGGTGATGGTCTGGCGCTTCATCATCACCGAGGCGAGGTTGATCTCGGCCTTGGCGCCCTGCAGGAAGGCGATCTGCACCAGCCGGCCATCGACCGCCAGGCAGGCGAGGTTGCGGTTGATGTAGTCGCCGCCGACCATGTCGAGGATGAGATCGGCGCCGCGCTTCTCGGTGAACTTCAGCACCGCCTCGACGAAATCCGCGTCGCGGTAGTTGATCGCGAGATCGGCGCCCAATTTGCGGCAGGCCTCCGCTTTATCGGCGCCGCCGACCGTGGTGATCACCTTGGCGCCGAACAAGTGTGCCAGCTGGATCGCCGTGGTGCCGATGCCGCTCGACCCGCCATGAACCAGGAAGGTCTCGCCGGATTTCAGGCGGCCGCGGTCGAAGACATTGGTCCAGACCGTGAAGAAGGTCTCCGGCACCGCGCCGGCCTCGACCATGCTGAAGCCTTGCGGCACCGGCAGGCATTGCGGCGCGGGTGCCGCGCAGTATTCGGCGTAGCCGCCGCCGGCCACCAGCGCCATGACCGGATCGCCGATCTTCCAATCTTTCACCGCGCTGCCGACGGCGGCGATCGTGCCGGAAACTTCGAGACCGGGCAGATCGGAGGCGCCGGGCGGCGGCGTGTAGTTGCCGGTCCGCTGCAGCACGTCGGGGCGATTGATGCCCGCCGCCGCGACCTTGATCAGCACGTCCTCGGCGCCGATCGCCGGCACCGGCCGCTTGCCCGGCTTCAGCACATCCGGACCGCCGAAGCCGTCCAGCACGACGCAGTTCATTTCAGCAGGCAGGGTCATGGCGGTCCTCCGTTGCGAGCGATCAATAGCCGAGAAAGCCGGGCTTGGAAACCGGCGTGGCCGGAGCCATCATGCCGGCAACAGCGAGGAGCGGCCCATGGACACCGACGATCTCGAACCGCGGAAAGTAAAGCCGAAGCCGAAGAATCTCGATCCGATGTCGGTCGAGGATCTCTCGGACTATATCGAGGAGCTGAAGGCCGAGATCCGCCGGGTCGAGGAGAATATGCAAAAGAAAAAGGCCCACCTCGCTGCCGCGGCGGGCCTTTTCAAGTCGTGAGCGCGGCGGCTTAGCGGCCGCGGCCCTCGGTGCCGTCTTCCAGCGAGGGCAGGCCGAACTTCAGCGGCAACGCATTCGCTTCGGCGATGACATCCGCGTGCCGGTTGCTCTCGTTGCGGATCCAGGGCTCCAGCACCTGGTTGCCCTCGGGGTTCACGAAGAACATCATCGAGTAGCGCGGGTCCGCGCGCCGGCTGTTCTTCACCTGATGGAACAGCGGCGGGATCGCGCCGCCGGTCATCAAGGTCAAGAGGCTGCCGGGCATGATCAGGAACTCGTCCGGGCCGATATCGACCGGCTGATACTTGCCGTCGATCTCGGCCTCCAGCCCCGGCGCGTTCGACGTCACCAGCGTGATCAGGTGTCCGTCCTCGTGGCCGTCCTGCAGCATGTCGCGGCTGTGCTGCGCCGGCTCGTAGTAGTTCACCTGGATGTAGGAGGCGCGCTGGAAGCGGGGGCCGACCGTGCCGGGGGCCCACTTGTCGGCCATGGTCTGGAACAGGCCGGCGACGTAAGTGGAGAGGTCGTCGATCGTGCGACGCAGCTCCTGGTGGATCGGGCAGCTCTGGGTCCAGCCCGCGGCGTCGGTATGCGCGCGATTGCGGTTCCAGAGCGAGAAGCTTTCGGTGAGGTCGGGCCGCTCCTTGACCTGGGAATATTCCAGGCCGATCTCGCGATAGCCCTCGACGTAGCGGGGCAGGGCGAAGGCGGATTTTTCGGGAAAGGGTTTCGCGAAGTATTCGCGGGCAACGGCAAAAGTATGATCGATCTGGCGGCGAGTTTCGCGGCTGATTTTCAACTTGGCGTGGCCGCGCGCCAACAACTCTTCGAGCACGAGGCGGGCGGCAGGATTATCGACCGGGTTGCAATCGTGAACCCGCTCCACGGCGTTGCTGAGCATGGCGTTCTCCCCATCAGGCTGCGAGCGATCTTCCGCGCGGTCCGCCGGCGAATCCGGGTATCGGACCCAACCGGCCAGCCCTTTAACCACGCGCGCCTAACCGTAGCCTGACCCAGTCCCCCTGTCACATAGCTATCACTGGGGTTCCCTGCGTCCCGACGCCGCTACAGATCGCGCAAGCATCGGCGGCATCGTTAACATTTTGTTCACATCTTCGCGTTATTTTGGCAATCGGAAAAGCGGCTTTCCCTGCTTTTCTTCCTGGATCTTTCCGACGATCCAGTTTCATGCCTCCCTGTCTAACTTGCCGCCCGTCTTTACGGGCGGCATTTTTCTTTTGGTCTGACCGCCTCGCGCGCCCGTGAATTTTGGAAATTGCAAGAGGGGAATTGATGTCCCCTGTTACAGTTTGTCGCGTTTCACGCTTGACGGTGATGGAGGTCACTCGTAACGTCCCCCCTGCTGCAAGTTAGACAGGTCGAGGCTTACGTAAAAACGAGGGCCGCCGCTGGGAAACCAGCAGAGCGGCCCTCAGCTTTTTTGCGCGAAACCTGATATGCAAGGCGCCTTGCAACATGCGCGCGTGACGTCATGGCCGATGCGAAATTCCTGAAATTCGATTCACTGTCGCTGCATGCGGGCCAGCAACCGGATCCCGTCACAGGCGCGCGCGCGGTGCCGATTTATCAGACCACGTCCTACGTCTTCGACGATTCCGATCACGCGGCGGCGCTGTTCAATCTCGAAAGCCCCGGCCACATCTATTCGCGCATCAGCAACCCGACCGTCGGCGTGCTCGAGGAGCGGATCGCCGCGCTGGAAGGGGGCGTCGGCACGGTCTGCACATCGAGCGGCCATGCGGCACTCTTCCTCGCCATCGCGACGCTGATGGATTCGGGCGGCCATATCGTCGCCTCCGCGGCGCTTTACGGCGGCAGCCTCAATCTCTTCCGCCTGACCCTGCCGCGCTTCGGCATCACCACCAGCTTCGTGAAGCCGCGCGACATCGAAGGCTTCCGCAAGGCGATTCGTCCCGAAACGCGGCTGATCTTCGCGGAGACCATCGGCAATCCCGGCTTGGAAGTGCTCGACGTGCCCGCGCTCGCCGCGGTCGCGCATGAAGCGAAGCTGCCGCTGCTGGTCGATGCCACCTTCACCACGCCGTATCTCAGCCGGCCGATCGAGCAGGGCGCCGACCTGGTGCTGCATTCGGCGACCAAATGGCTGGGCGGCCATGGCCTCGCGATCGGCGGCGCGCTGGTCGATGGCGGCAAGTTCGACTGGGAGGCCTCCGGCAAGTTCCCGACCCTGACCGAGCCCTATGCCGGCTATCACGGCATCGACTTCGCGGAAGACTTCGGTCCGGCCGCCTTCATCATGCGCGCGCGGCTCGAGGGCCTGCGCGATTTCGGCGCCTGCCTCTCGCCGGCCAACGCCTTCTACATCCTGCAGGGCGTCGAGACCTTGCCGCTCCGCATGGCGCGCCATGTCGAGAATGCGCAGAAGGTCGCCGCGGCGCTGCAGCAGGATCCGGCCGTGCAATGGGTCAACTATCCGGGTTCGCCGGATTCGCCCGACGCCGCGCTGGTGAAGAAGCTGCTGCCCAAGGGCGCCGGCTCGATGATCAGCCTCGGCGTGAAGGGCGGACGCGAGGCGGGGCGCAAGTTCATCGACGCGCTGAAGCTCGCCTCGCATCTCGCCAATGTCGGTGACGCCAAGACCCTGGTCCTGCATCCCGCCAGCACCACCCACCGCCAGCTCGACGAGGCGGCGCTGAAGGCCGCCGGCATCGGCGAGGAGTTGATCCGCCTCTCGGTCGGGCTCGAGGATGCGGGCGACATCATCGATGACCTCTCCCAGGCGCTGAAGGCCTCGCAGAAATGATCTTCGACCTGGGCGGAAAGCAGGTCTTCGCGGCGACCGGCGGGCAGCCGGTCCGCGCGGATCGTCCCGTCGCCGTCTTCCTGCACGGCGCCGGCATGGACCACAGCGTCTGGACCTTGCCCGCGCGCTACGTCGCGCACCACGGCGGCACCGCGCTGGCGCTCGATCTGCCTGGCCATGGCAAGACGGCCGGCCCGGCGCTCGGCAGCATCGCGGAGATGGCCGCCTGGGTCTGGCGCGCGCTCGACGCGCAGAAGATCGGCCGCGCTTTCTTCGTCGGCCATTCGATGGGCGCGCTGGTCAGCCTGGAAGCGGCCCGCGCTCAGCCCGACCGCACTGCCGGCCTGATGCTGGTCGGCTTCGCGCCGAAGATGCCGGTGCATCCGGACTTGTTGAATGCCGCCAAGGCGAACGACCCCAAGGCCGCCGAGCTCATCGCCAGCTGGGGCTTCGGCCCGGCCGGGCAGGTCGGCGGCAACCAGACGCCGGGCCTGGCGATGCTGCCGCTGGGCTTGCGCCTGATCCAGCGCGCGCCGGCCGGATCGCTGCATGCCGATCTCGCGGCCTGCGATGCCTATCGCGACGCCGAGACGGTGAACGTCGCGGCGCCGGTGCTGCTGCTGCAAGGCACCGCCGACCGCATGACGCCGGCGAAGGGCGCCAAGGCCTTTGTCGAGAAACTGCCGAAGACCGACATCCGCATGCTCCCCGGCATCGGCCATATGGTGATGGCGGAAGCGCCGGACGACGTGACGGCGGCGCTCCGCGACTTCATCCGCTGAAAAGAAAACGCCCGCCGGATTGCTCCGGCGGGCGCGCGTCACTCCAGACGTTTCCTCAGATCTTCTTCGAGGGGCCTTTGTTGGTTAGGCGGCCTTCTGCTCGACGGCCTTGGGCTGCTCCGCGCTGCCGATCTTGATGGTCCGCGGCTTCACGGCCTCGGGCACCTCGCGGACGAGCTCGATGTGGAGCAGGCCGTTCTCGAGGCTGGCGCCGCTGACGCGGATGTATTCCGCGAGCTCGAAGCGGCGCTGGAACGGGCGGCCGGCGATGCCGCGATAGAGCAGGCTCTTCGGCGCCTCGTCCTTCGGCTGCTTGCCGACGACGGTCAGCGCGTTCTCCTGCGCGGTGATCTCAATGTCGTTCTCGGCGAAACCGGCCACCGCCATGGTGATGCGGTACTGGTCTTCGCCGGTCCGCTCGATGTTGTAGGGCGGGTAGGTCGGGGCGTCGTCGCGCGCCGAGTCCATCAGCTGCGCCAGACGGTCAAAGCCGACCGAGGAACGGAAAAGGGGGGAAAAATCGAACGTACGCATAGCCATATCCTCCTATGAGCGACATGTGGGCCGGGCCACCGACGGGGTCGGCCCTGGGTTGTTAATCTGGTCTCCGTATCGCGGCCCGAGACGGCACCGCGACACCACCGATGTGGGATAAACCCACCTTTGGTTCAAGGGATTGAATGTCGCATTTTTGAGGACCGGAAAGCTTTGTTAATCCTTATATGTGCAAGCTATACGGAGCGGCGGGACCCCGGGGCGGCAACGTGGGTTCTCTAATCGCCGTAAGGGAAAGAATACCGAGTATCGGATGGCCAATATTGAGTTCTTCGACCGGACCATGCTGGAGGCGATGAGTCTCCTGGCAGAATCCCGGCGCTATCTGACCGACAAGGCTGAGGCCGAGAGTCAGAAGATGGATCTGGAGCAGGGTCTCGCCAACAGCATGGAGACCATGCGGCTGGTCGCGCGCCTGACGCAGGTCCTGGCCTGGCTGCTGACCCATCGCGCGGTCCATGCCGGCGAGATGTCGATCGCCGAGGCCACGGTGCCGGATCGCCGCCTGGGCGGCCGCGACCTATGCGCGAAAGACAGTTCCGACGCCGCCAGGAAGCTGCCCGACGAGCTGCAGAGCCTGCTCGCCCGCAGCCATTCGCTCTATCTGCGCATCGCGCGCCTGGACGACCAGGCGACCGCCCGCGCCGAAGGCGCCGCAGTCGCCAACGGCGGCCCCAGGCTGCAGTAATCACGCCGCCCCAAAAGCAAAACCGCGGGCCGAAGGGCCCGCGGTTTGCGCTTGGTCCGAACGGATCGGACGTGAAGCTTACTCGTTGCCCTTCTTCAGGCCCATGCCGGCGAAGCGCTTGTTGAACTTCGCGAGCTGGCCGCCGCTGTCGATCAGGCGGTGGACGCCGGTCCAGGCCGGGTGCGACTTCGGGTCGATTTCCAGCGTCATGGTGTCGCCGGCCTTGCCCCAGGTCGTGCGGGTGGTGAACTTGCTGCCATCGGTCGCCACCACGGTGATCTCGTGGTAGTCCGGGTGAATCTTCTCTTTCATCGCGAAAACTCCTGCGGAATTGGCGCGCGTTATAACCACATGAAGCCCGCTGCGCAAGGCCTGGGCGCCGGGCTGCGGCAATTGGTTAACGGGGGTTTGGGGCCCGCCATTGCGCGCCCGGCCGGCAAAGATTAAACCAGGGCGCCTTTTGGCGGTTTGCACCTGTAATTCCAGAGGATTGGCCATATGGATGAGCCCGAGTTCGAGCGCCAGGCCGGCAGGGTGCTGGACCGCCTGATGAACGAGATCGAGGACCAGGCCCTGGACGACCTCGATGTGGACCTGGAAGGCGGCATCCTGACCATCGGCTTGCCGGAGGGCGGCCTGGAGGGCGGCGGGACCTACCTGGTCAACAAGCACGCCCCGAACCGGGAAATCTGGCTGTCCTCGCCCAAGAGCGGCGCCTGGCATTTCCGCCACGATCCCGAAGCCGGCTGGATCTCGACCCGGGAAGTGGACGGCGCCCGCCCGCAGCTGCACCGCCTGCTGGCGGACGAGCTCGCCGCGGCGATCGGCAAACCGCTGCAGCTCACGCAGTAGGGACGGGGAGATGGCCCGCGCGCCGAAGGAGCTGCCGCCGGATCGCCCGATGTCTAGGGACTTCAGGATCCTGTTCGACATCCTGAAGTTCCTGCGGCCCTATCGCTGGCAGGCAATCGGCGCGACCCTGGCCCTGCTGGTCGCTGCCGGCACGGTGCTGGCGCTCGGCCCCGGCCTCAAATTCCTGATCGACCAGGGCTTCGGCCAGGGCGATCCCAGCGTGCTCAATAAGGCGGTGCTGGCGCTCTGCGGGGTCGCCCTGCTGCTGGCGCTCGGCACCGGCGCGCGCTTCTACCTGGTCTCCTGGATCGGCGAGCGCGTGGTCGCCGACATGCGGCGCGCGATCTTCAGCCATATCATCGGCCTCTCGCCGGGCTTCTTCGAGGTCACGCGCACCGGCGAGGTGATCTCGCGCCTTACCACCGACACCACCTTGATCCAGACCGTAATCGGCTCCTCGGTCTCGGTTGCCTTGCGCAACTCGATCCTGCTGCTCGGCGGCTTCATCGGGCTCTTCATCACCAGTCCCAAATTGACCGGCCTCACCATCGTCCTGCTGTCGATCGTGGTGGTGCCGATCGTGATGTTCGCGCGGCGGGTCCGGCATCTCTCGCGGCTGTCCCAGGACAAGATCGGCGAGGTCTCGGCCGATGCCGCCGAATCGCTCTACGGCATCCGCGCAGTCCAGGCCTACAGCCACGAGGATCTCGACCGCGCCGCATTCAAGGACCGCGTCGAGCAGGCCTTCTCGACGGCGATGCTGCGGATCCGCGCCCGCGCCATCCTGACCTTCATGGCGATCGCGCTGGTGCTGGGCGCGATCAGCTTCATCCTTTGGATCGGCGGCCATGACGTGGTCGGCGCCAAGCTCTCCGGCGGCGCCCTGACCCAGTTCGTGTTCTACGCCATCGTCGTCGCCGGCTGCGCCGGCGCGGTCAGCGAGGTGATGGCCGACCTGCAGCGCGCCGCCGGCGCCATGGAGCGCATCCTCGAGCTCCTGAACACCCGTCCGACGATCACCGCCCCGGCGATCGCGAGGCCGATTCCGCTTCCCGCGCGCGGCGCCGTCAGCTTCGACAACGTCACCTTCCGCTATCCGTCACGGCCCGAGGCGACCGCGCTCGACGGCTTCACCTTGCACGTAAAGCCGGGCGAGAAGATCGCCATCGTCGGCCCCTCGGGCGCCGGCAAGACCACGGTCTTCCAGCTGCTGCTGCGTTTCTACGATCCCGAGGCCGGCAAGGTCGCCTTCGACGGCATCGACCTCCGCGAGCTGGCGCCGGAAGCGCTGCGCCGGCAAATCGGCCTGGTGGCGCAGGACCCGGTGATCTTCTCGACCAGTGCGCTGGAGAACATCCGCTACGGCCGGCCGGACGCCAGCGATGCGGAGATCCATTCCGCCGCGCGCGCCGCCCATGCCGACGAGTTCCTGGAGCGCCTGCCGCAGGGCTACGCCACCTTTCTCGGCGAGGGCAGCGCCAGCGCATCGCGATCGCCCGCGCGATCCTGCGCAACCCGGCCTTGCTGCTGCTGGACGAGGCGACCAGCGCGCTCGACGCCGAGAGCGAGCGGGTGGTGCAGAAGGCGCTCGACGAGATCATGCAGGATCGCACCACCATCGTGATCGCCCACCGCCTGGCGACGGTGCTGAAATGCGACCGCATCCTGGTGCTGGACCACGGCCGGGTCGACGCCATCGGCAGCCACGCCG
>JAYSFH010000044.1:0-247 GCA_041913405.1 Dongia sp.
GGTGGTGATGATCGGCAGCGCCATGTCGAGCGGCGGCGGCAGCTTCGGGGCCATCGCCGCCGGGCTCGTGCTGATCGTGGTGGTCTTCACGATCATCGTGCTGTTCTGGGTGTTCCTGCCGGCGGTGGTGGCCGAGCGCGCCGGGCCGATCGCCTGCTTCATCCGCAGCACGGCGCTGACCAGGGGGCATCGCTGGCAGATCCTCGGCATCCTGCTGCTGGTGGTCGTCGCCAATACCGGCGTGGCG
>JAYSFH010000044.1:257-6270 GCA_041913405.1 Dongia sp.
ACCAAGCTCCTGGCGATGGTCGGCGCGCCGGCGGCGAGCGCGGTCCTCGACCTGGCCGCCAACCTGTTCTTCCTGGCGTTGAGCGCGGTGCTTTCGACCGTCGGCTACAGCCTGCTCCGCGCCGAGAAGGAAGGGGTGCCGATCGAAGACGTGGCCGGCGTCTTCGACTGAGAGGAAGCATGACGGACGAAGCCTATGCGCTCGCCGAGACGCCGCGCTTCTCGCCCGGCCGGGTGATCGCCGACAGTTTCGAGACCTTCGGCCGGATCGCGCCGCAAGTCGCGGGGATCGTGCTGATCATCGCGGTGCCGCTGTTCGTCTGGATCGCCCTCGGCGGCAAGACGCTGCTGGTGCAGTTCGCCGCGACCGCCAGCATGGAGGCCTCGACCCGGAACTTCGATCCGGTCATGGCGACGCTGGTGCTGCTGATCGGGCTGACCGGTCTCGCCATCCACGGCGCGGTGACCGACGCGGCCTTCCAGGACCTGCTGGGCGAGCCGGCGGACTTGCTGCAGAGCCTCGGCCGCGCGCTGGTCATGGCGCCGAGCCTGGTCGGCGCCGGCCTGTTCGTGGCGGTGCTGTTCGGCTTCTCGACGGTGGTGCTGGCGCTGGCCGCCGGGCTGCTCACCGCCGTGCTGCACTGGAGCTTCGGCCTGCTGCTGGCCCTGGGCGGCGCGGCTGGACTCGCCGCGCTGGCGCTGCGCTGGTGGCTGATGATCCCGGTGATCGTGGTCGAGGGGACCGGGCCGATCGCCTGCATCAGGCGCAGCTCTCAGCTGACCGAAGGCCACCGCTGGAAGCTGCTGGCGCTGCTGCTGGTATTCTACCTGCCGCAGCTCCTGGTGAAGCTGCTGCTGGTGGCGGCGACGCCGCTCCTGGGCGCGGTGGTGATCGCGGTCGTGAACATCCTCGTCTCCGGCGTCTTCATCGCCTTCAACGCGGTCGCGACCACGACCGTCTACGGCCATCTCCGCGCGATCAAGGAAGGCTCAGGCCTGGCCGGGCTGGCGGAGATATTCGAATGAAGCCTAGCGCTCGGCCCTGAGGGTCGGGCCGTTCCCGTTGCCGCTCCGGTCATGCCCGCTTTGGTCATGCCCGCTCTGGTCATGCCCGCTCCGGTCATGCTTGTCCTTGCGGCGGTGCCCGAACAGCAGGCGGCGCTCGAGATGGGCGCGCTGGGCGGCGTAGAAGGCTTCGAGGAAGACCGTGGCGTCGATGCGCTGCGTCTCCGGCGCCACCTGGCCGGCCTCGGGCCAGCCGATCTTGGCGCGGATGCGCTTGGCAATCTCCTCGCGGCCGGCGGCGCTGCCGGCCTCGGCGCGGCGCAGCACCGCCTCCCGGGTCTGGAGCTCGTAGACGCCTTAATGCCGGTGCGGGGCCGGGGTGACGCGATCGGGCGTGGCCTCGGCCCGCGCCCGGGTCAGCGGGATCGCGCTCTGCGGGCGGGCGGTGAGGTCGGGCAGCAGCGCCGCCTTGGGCGCCGCGATCACCAGCGTTCCCGCCACCATGTCGCCGACCCGCAGGCCGTCGCGGTTGAACAGCGGCATCAGCGTGAAGATGCCGACCCAGCCCAGCATGAGCAATTGTTCGATCGCCTCGAAGCCGGTCAGGCTCGGCACCGCCAGCACGGTCAGCGGCATGAAGACCTCGACCTCGCGCATGAGATTGCGCACCACGATCGATTCCGGCCGGAGCGGCCCGCCGCCGCGGTCGATCACCCGCAGCCCGAGGATGCGCTTGCCCGGCGTGGCGCCCCGCCAGGCGAGCTCGGTGATCGGGAAATAGAAGATGCGCAGCAGGAAGAAGGCGAGGATCCCGACCACCAGGGCCCAGATCTTGATCACCGAGGCGGTGAAGGCGAGTGCGATGCCGCCGATCGCCAGGACCATGACGATGAAGACCACGTCGAGCACGAAGGCGGCGGCGCGCGAGCCGCGGTCGGCGAGCTCGACCACCAGCGGCACGCCTTCCGGCGTCACGATCGCGCGCTGGCGCCGCCCCAGGGGCAAGCCGTTGCCTTGCAGCGCCGCGGTTTCACCGGCCGCGGTCATTGGCTCTCGTCATCGGTCTTCTTCCTCGGGTGCCGGCGGCAGCGGCTGCAGGAAATAGAAGGCCCAGAAGGCCAGCATCAGCCCGCCGATCGCATAGCGGGCCCAGAGCGTCACCACCCATTGCCGGGCATAGCCTTCCAGCATGCCGGCGACGCAGAACATCAGCACGCAGCCCAAGGCCACCTGGCCCGCGGTCCGTCCGGTCTCCGCCAGAGCGCCGAGGCGGGTCTTGCCGCCGGGGAACAGGATGGCCCGCGCCAGCGCGAAGCCGGCGCCGCCGGCCAGCATGATCGCCAGCAATTCTGTCGAGCCGTGGATGATCAGCCAGCCGCCGATCTCTGTGCCGAGGCCATGGCTGACATAAAGCGCCACGAAGGCGCCGAGCATCAGCCCGTTCTGGATCAGCAGCAGCGCCGTCGGCAGGCCGAAGGCGAAACCGAGCGCGAAGCAGACGATACCGATCCCGGCATTGTGCACGAAGAGGAAGGAGGCGAAGGCCGAGAGCATGTCGCCGGGCGCGGTGTCGTGGTCGTAGAGCACCTCGCGCAGCTCCGCCGCGGTCGAGGTCGGCATCCGGCCCTGGGCCGCGCTCTCCGGCATCAAGGTGTAATACCATTCCGCATTGTTCATGCAGAGGAAGTAGCCGGCGAAGGCCGCGATCACCGAGAGCAGGATCGCGAGCAGGATCGGCCGGGCGAGCGCGCGGACCGCGGCCGGGAAGCCGCGGCGGACGAAGGCGCTCGCCACCGCGAAGAAGCCCTTGCGCGGCCCGTAGATCTGGAAATAGGCGCGGTTGGCGAGGCTCTCGAGATAGGCGAGCAGGCTCTGGTCGAGCGAGATCGAGCGCGCGACCGAGAGCGAGGACAAGGCGCCGCGGTAGAGGGTGGGCAGGCGGGTCAGCTCCTGCGGGGTGAGGCTCCGGGGCGAGCCCTTCCGGAGCTTCTCCAGGAGGTCTTCGAGCTCGCGCCAGCTGGGCTCGCGCTCGCGGCGGAACTGGGTGCTTTTGAGGACCGCGGATTCCATCAGGGTTGCGACGCGAAATCCGCGGCCATCAAGCCTGGGTTACTTCTTGAAGTTCTGCTTGTAGGAGGACTCGCTCTTCACGCTGTCCTTGGCGTCCTTCTTGGGCTTCTTCTTCTCGCGTGTCGTCTTCTGCTGACCTTTGGCCATGATGGTCTCCCGGATTGTTCAACCGCAATAAATGTACACGTCCCGCAGCGGAGGTCCAGAGGGACCCCACGCCGGGTAGGGTGTTGCATGCCGTGCATGGGCGCCCCGGCATCGGGCGGGGGCGCAATCCGGCGTGAAGCGGTTATCCTTGCCGGAACATTTGATCGGAGGCCTGCCCGTGATTCCCTTCTCCGTCCTCGACCTCTCGCCGATCTGCCAGGGCGGGACCGCGTCCGACGCCTTCCGCAACACCCTCGACCTTGCGCAGAACGTCGAGCGGCTGGGCTACCGGCGCTACTGGTTGGCCGAACATCACAACATGCCGGGAATCGCCAGCGCCGCGACCGCGGTGGTGATCGGCCATGTCGCGGCCGGGACCAGGACCATCCGGGTCGGCTCCGGCGGCATCATGCTGCCGAACCACGCGCCGCTGGTCATCGCCGAGCAGTTCGGCACCCTGGAGTCGCTGTTCCCCGGGCGAATCGATCTCGGCCTCGGTCGGGCGCCGGGCACCGACATGCGGACCGCGCGGGCGCTGCGCCGCAACCTCTCCGGCAGCGACGACAGCTTCCCGCAGGACGTGATGGAGCTCATCCGCTACTTCCAGGCCCCGAGCCCGACCGAGACCCGGGCCATGGGTGCGGAAGTCCGCGCGGTGCCCGGCGCCGGCCTCGACGTGCCGGTCTGGATCCTGGGTTCCAGCCTGTTCGGGGCGCAGCTGGCGGCGGAGCTCGGCCTGCCGTTCGGCTTCGCCTCGCATTTCGCCCCGGACTACCTGATGCAGGCGCTCTCTATATATAGGGAGCGGTTCAAGCCCTCGACGTTGCTCGAGAAGCCACATGCCCTGGCCTGCATCGGCGTCTTCGCCGCCGCGAGCGATGCCGAGGCGCGGCGGCTGTTCACGTCGCTGCAGCAGCAGTTCATTGCGCTCCGCCGCGGCACGCCGGGGCCGCTGCCGCCGCCGCTGGACAGCATGGAAGGCCATTGGTCGCCGCAGGAGCGGATGATGGTGGAGCACAGCCTGATGTATTCGGTGGTCGGCGGCCCGGAGACGGTGCGCCAGGGCCTGGCCGAGTTCATCCACGCGACCCGGGTGGACGAGCTGATGATCACCGCGCAGATCTACGACCACGCCGCGCGGGTGCGCTCCTTCGAGATCACCATGGAGCAGCGCGAGAAGCTGGCGACGGACAGGCAGCGGCGCGCCGGCTAGGCCTGCGCGGCAAGCGCGCGGTCCAGCACCTGGCCGAGCCGCGGATCGCCGGGGGTGATGTCGGGCGAGAAGCGGGCCAGGACCGTGCCGTCGCGGCCGATCACGAATTTTTCGAAGTTCCACAGCACGTCGGATTCCGGCCCCGGCTTCTCGCCGTATTCGGCCAGCTCCTTGCGCATGGCTTCGGTGCCCTCGGCCCTGGGCTGGGCGGCGACCAGGGCGTCGTAGAGCGGGTGGCGGTCGGCGCCGAGCACCGAGATCTTCGCGAACATCGGGAACTCGACGCCGAAATTGGCGGTGCAGAAGGCGGCGATCTCAGCCTCGCTGCCGGGTTCCTGGGCGCCGAAATTGTTGGCGGGGAAGCCCAGGATCTCCAGACCCTCCGCGCGCCTGGCGGCATAGAGATCCTGCAGCCCTTCATATTGCGGCGTCAGCCCGCATTCCGAGGCGACATTGACCACGAGCAGCACCTTGCCGCGATAAGCCGCGAGGCTGGTCGGCTGGCCGTCGATGCGCGAGAGCGGGATGTCGTAGAGCGAGCGCGAAATTGCCCTTGGCAACGCATTGGTTTCTTCGGGCGGTTCCTCATTAGAGGTAAACCTAAGAGCCTGATCGAGCGCCACCGACACGTTGCCGAACAGATTCCAACTCCATTCCAGCCGATAATCTTCGGAAATCCGCATGATCAGATCTGCCCATGGAAAGTGATAAGTATGTACGGATATCCGCTTGCCGTCTTTGCCTTGAATGAAGCTCGACTCGGTCAAATTTTGCTGATTAACGTCCCGTAGGTGCAACCGCGCCAGGAGAGGGCCGGCCCTAAGCAGCTCGAGATCCTGGCTTGGAGGAACTGATTTCGCAAACTCTGACTTCGCGAACTCTAACATGATCTGCATAGCCATCATGTCGACCGCGCGCACATTGATTGCGATTTCTAGCTCGGCCAGAAGCTTTTCTATACGCTTGTTGCTGAAACTTTTTTGTACTAACCGGCTTACTTTGTCGGCTTTGAGCCTGGCACTTTCCAAGTGTTGCTGGAGCATCAGAGTCGGCGCAAACACTTTGTTTCTTTTTCGATTGTTGCATGCCGAGCAAGCCGGGAGCCAGTTCGCGTAACTGTTGATGTCAAAATCTGCAGGTAGATTGTAGTCATTAAGTATCTTGCGAAGGCGGTCGGGGTCATCGAGAAGGTCTTCAGGAATGATATGGTCGACTTCCATGCTCAGCAGCGTAAGAGGCTCGCTGCCCAGATAGCACTTATCTCCATGGACAGAGTAGATCGCCCATTTCTGTCGTATATTGAATTTGTATTTGCCCAAGGGTAAAGGACGACTCTCGATTTGCTTATCCGTTCCGGCGGTAATTTCGTCCCCGATGCAACTCGGACGTGCCTGGTCACTTCGCAGTAAGTCGGGAGACCGTCTGCCCAAAATTGATCTAGTAGCGGTCAACGCTTGCCGATGAGTTTGCTGATCCTGGGCACCCATCCTAGGTTGAATGCGCTTCTGGATGTGTGCCGCAAGTCGATATCCTGCAAACCCCATTCACGAGAATCAAGGGTTCCCTTCGGCTAAGCGGG
>JAYSFH010000044.1:6280-14062 GCA_041913405.1 Dongia sp.
ATACGGCGGTTTGCGCAGGCTGCGTTGGCGTCTGGCGGCTTCGGTCCACCAGGCCAGGTCGTCCGCCAGGCGCGGGAAGGCGCGCTGCAGCTGGGCGCCGCCGGTGCCTTGCGGTGCCGCTTGCTCATCCAGCGCTTCGGCGATCGGACCGACGGTGATGGTGCTGGAGATCACCACCATGCCCATCTCGGAAAGAATCCCGTGCCAGGTGAGATTGGAGCGCGCACCGCCGATCCGGCCGGCGGAATAGCTCAGGAGCGCGGCCGGCCGCCAGAACCATTCCTCTAGGAAATGATCGGTCAGGTTCTTCAGGCCCGGCTGCGGGCCCCAGTTATATTCGCCCGCCACGAAGACGAAGGCGTCGGCGGTCTTGATCTTGCCCGCCAGGCCTTCGAGCGCGGCCGGTGCGGTGCCGGGCGCATATTCCTTGTACATCCGGTCCAGCATCGGCAGGTCGAGTGCCTTGGCGTCGATCAGCTCGACATCGTTGCCGCGCGCCAGCAGGGCCGAGACGGCATAGTTGGCCAAGCGAATCCCCATCCGATCGCGGCGATAGGAGCCATAGAAGACGAGGATGCGGTCGCCCATCGATCGGGTACTTTCTAAGAAACCGGTGAACGCGTGCGGCTTGCGGCACATCCCGCTTATAGGCGTCGGGCTCGGAAATGTCGAACGAGGGGTCGTGGCGCCTCGCCGATTGACGCAGAAGCACTGAGACAGCCGTGCCTATTGGCAGATCCGGTAGTAGGGCGACCGGGTGCTGGGGCCGAGATCGACGTGGAGATGCTCGGCATGGGCGGCGTCGCTGCCCGGGCCGAGGACGGTGAGGAAATAGCCGCAGGCGGTGGTCCTGACCGCCGCCAGGAAGCCGGTCACCGCCGGCCCGGCCTGATCCGCCGGGCGGACGGCGAGGCGGCGGCCGTCGCTGAGGGCAAAGCCAGCGAGGTCGAGGGCGTTGCCCTTGGCGTGTTCGCTGATCTTGCCGGTCGCCTGGTTGTTGCGCTTGCGGCAGACGTAGCCCGGCCCGCTCTCGATCGCCGCCAGGCCGGAACCGAGGTGATGGCGCGCCAGCGGTTCCACGACATTGCCGATCCAGTCGGCGAGCCGCTCCGCCAGGCGGCAATCCAGGACCGGCGCCTGGCTGAAGGCAATGGTCTTGTCGCCGATCGTGAGTGAGCGCAGCCGGACCGGCCGGGGTATCGCGCATTCCCCTTCGGCGACCGGCAACGCAAAGGAGAAGGTCAGGCCTCGGGCATCGAGCTGCTGCCGGCAGGCTTCGGCGCTCATGACGCTTGCGGTGTTGCTCTGCGCGAGGCCGGGGCGTACCGGCATCCAGAAACCCAGTGCGATGGCGATGATCAGAGTCGTCCTGGCGATGCGCATGTTCCCAGGGGAGCATAGCCCGAAGCCTTGTGCAAATGGGGTCGACCGGCGGCCGGCAGTGCGATATTTGTCCAGGCCCGCCGCAAGAAGCATCCCCGGTCATGTCCCCCGTCGCACTTCACCGCCAGCCGCTGCGCGGCCTCGCCTATATGGCGGTGGCGATCCTGCTGTTCTCGGCCATGGATGCGGCGGCGAAGTGGCTGACCACGGGATACAGCGTGGTCGAGATCGCGCTGTTCTCGCGGCTGCTCTCGCCCTTGCTGTCGCTGGCGGTGGCGCTGCATCAAGGTGGCATCGGCACGTTGCGGACGCGGCATCCCGGCTGGCACCTCGCACGCGCCACCGCGAACGGCGTGACCCTGGTCACCTTCTTCGCGGCGCTGATCTATCTGCCGCTTGCGGATACCGTGGCGATCACCTTCGTCAGCCCGCTGATCATGTGCGCGCTGGCCGTGCCGCTGCTGAAGGAGCGGGTCGGACCGCGGCGCTGGATCGCGATCGTGATCGGCTTTGCCGGGGTGCTGGTGATCACCCAGCCGAGCGGGGTCGGCTTCGGCTTGGGCGCCGCCCTGGCGCTGGCCGCCGCACTGGGCAGCGCGTTCGAGATCATCCTGACGCGGCGGATGAGTGCCACCGAGAGCAGCCACAGCATCCTGTTCTGGTCGTCATCGCTGATGATCGTCGCCTTCGGGGCGGTCGTGCCGTTTGCCTGGACGACGCCGGTGCCCGCCGACTGGCCGGCGATCGCGGTCCTGGCGCTGTCCGGGAGTTGCGCGCAGTTCGCCCTGGTGCAGGCCTTCCGCTACGGGGAAGTCTCGATGCTGGCGCCGCTGGAATACAGCGCGCTGATCTGGGCGACGCTGTTCGGCTATCTGTTCTGGGGCGACCTGCCGACGCCGACCGTGCTGGGCGGCGTCGCCATCATCGTCGCCAGCAGCGCCTACGTCGCGCATCGCGAGGCCCGGGCCAAGGGACAAGCGACGGCGCCGACCCGGGACCTGATCTAGAGAACGCGGCGGTACTGGATGAAGCCGGACTTGTCGGCGATCCGGTCATAGAGCTGCATCGCCGTCTCGTTGGTTTCGTGGGTGAGCCAATAGACGCGGGCGCAGCCGGCCTGCTTGGCCACGGCGTAGACATACTCGATCAGCTTGCGGCCGACCCCGCCGCCGCGCAGGTCGGGCGCGGTGAACAGGTCCTGGAGATAGCAGTAGTTGCCGATGGTCCAGGTCGAGCGGTGCTCGATGTAATGCACCAGGCCGGCCGCGCGTGTGCCGGCCCAAGCCAGCGTGCCGTTCATCGGCTCCTTTGGGTCGAGCAGGCGCTCGAAGGTGGTCGCGGATACTTCCTTGGCGATATCGACCTTGTAGAATTCCTGGTAGCCGCGCCAGAGCGGCATCCAGGCATCATGGTCCTCGCGCCGGATCGGGCGGAGGACGAGATCAGCTGCGGCGGTCATGATGACATCTTTCTTCAAAAGCTGAGCTTGCGGCGTTGCTGTCCGGCGGCGTCGAAGTTCCCTGGCTCCAGCCAGTTCTCGTAGCCGGCTTTCAGGCGCGGCCAGTCCTGGTCGATCATGGCGAACCAGGCGGTGTCGCGGTTCTGGCCCTTGACCACCATATGCTGGCGGAAGATGCCTTCGAAGCTGAAGCCGAAACGCTCGGCGGCCCGCTTCGAAGGTTCGTTCAGGTTGTTGCACTTCCATTCGAAGCGGCGGTAGCCGAGAGCGAAGGCATATTGTGCGAACAGGAACAGGGCCTCGGTGGCGACGCGGCTGCGGGCGATCGCCGGGCCCCAGAGGATGTTGCCGATCTCGATCACGCCATGGACGGGGTCGATCCGCATCAGGGACTGACGCCCCTCGGCCCGGCCGGTCCGCTTGTCGATCACGGCGAAGAACAGCGGATCGGCGCCGGCCGCGGCCTTCTCGATCCAGGCGTCGAAGGCCGCCTGGTCGGCCGGTGCTTCCTCGAACAGATAACGGAACCGGTCCGCGGCGCCCTCGGCGCGCGCCGATGCCAGGAGGTCGGCGGCATGCCGCACGGGATCCAGCGGTTCAAGGCGGGCGTAGCGCCCGTCGATGGGCGTGCGTTCGGGGCGCGGAACGCCCTTCCAGTTCGAGAGATCCATGGGCTCAAATCCTGCGTTCAAGAGCTGGCCCTGATGTGCGCCATAAAGCGGTATCCTGTAAAATACCACTTTCGCCAAAATCAGGGGTCCACTTTGCCCCGCCATCCAGGCCGCCGCGGCTTGCCGGAGCGCGGCCGCAACGGGCAGACCTTGGTCTGATGTGCAGCCGGCAGAAGTCTGCCACTATGGGCGCCGGGGCCGATTTTCGGGCACAGAGGAACGACAGGCGATGGTTTCTGGAGCCGGCAACGGGTCGACCGGATTGCCCGAGCGGGCGGCATCGGTCCCGGCCGCGGCGCTGCCGCGCCTGCTCGGCCGGTCGCGGGCGTTGCGGCTCGATCAGCAGTTCATGCTGGCGGGGAGCCTGGTCTCGCTGCTCGGCATGGCGGTGATCGGCGCCTGGGTCACCGACAAGATCGTCGAGAGCGTGACGCGGAACTCGGCCATCGCCGCGGCGATGTATATGGAAAGCTTCATCGCGCCGCTGTCGCAGGAGCTGGCCTCCGACAACGCGCTCTCGCCGGCGACGGTCGCGCGCCTGCACCAGGTGCTCGCCAGCGAGCCGTTCGTCGATCGGATCGTGTCGGTCAAGATCTGGAAGAAGGGCGGACTGGTCGCCTTCAGCACCGAGAACGAGCTGATCGGCCGCCAGTTCGAGCCGAACGAAAGCCTGCGACGGTCCTGGGCGGGCGAGCTCGAGGCCGAGTTCAACGAGATCCAGGACGAGGAAGCGGCCGCGGAGCGCGCCCGCAACATCCCGCTGCTCGAGGTCTACAACCCGATCCACTCGATCGACACCGGGAAGATCATCGCGGTCGCGGAGTTCTACCAGAACGCAACCGAGCTGCAGCGCGACCTGGTGCGGGCCCGGGTCACGTCCTGGGTGGTGGTGGGCGCCGTCTGGATCGTCACCTTCGCCCTGCTGTTCGGGATCGTGCGGAGCGGCAGCCGGCTGATCGGCCGCCAGCATGCCGAGCTCGCGGCCCGCTTCGCCGAGCTGACACGGGTCTCCAACCAGAACGAGACGCTGCGGCTGCGCATCCAGGACGCCTCGCTGCGCGCGGCCGAGCTCAACGAGCGGCAGCTGCGCCGGATCAGCGCCGACCTGCATGACGGCCCGGCCCAGGCGCTGGCGCTGGCCTCGCTGCGGCTGGACAAGCTGGCGCAGAATCCCGGCGCCGACCCGGCCGAGGCCGGAACGATCCGGCAATCGCTGGACGAGGCGCTGCGGGACATTCGCAATCTCTGCCGCGGCATCACGCTGCCGGAGCTGCAGGGGCGGAGCATCGCGCAGGTGCTGGAGCTGGCGGTCGAGACCCACGAGCGGCGCACCAAGACCACGGTCGCGCTGTCCAACCGGATGGGCGCCACCGGGGCGATGAAGCCGGCGCATCCGGTGCTGATCTGCATCTATCGCTTCGTGCAGGAATGCCTGATGAATGCGGTCCGGCATGCGGGCGGGCGCGATCAGCGTGTCGAGGCCTGCATGCTGGAGGGCTCGCTCCAGATCGAGGTCGCCGATGCCGGGCCGGGCCTGGCGCAGACGGCGACCCCGACCCTGGGCGAACCGGACCATGCGCCGCTCGGCCTGCTGGGCTTGCGCGAGCGCATCGAGGTGCTGGGCGGCGTGATGCGCTCGGAGAGCGGCGCGTCCGGCCGGACCCGGCTCACCATGCTGCTGCCGCTGACAAAAGATCGGGAATGAACGGGGATCGCGAATGAAGGGGCCGATCCGCGTCGTCATCGTCGACGACCACCCGCTGTTCCGCGACGGGGTGGTGCGCAGCCTGCGGGAAAGCGGCGACATCGAGGTGGTCGGCGAAGGCGGGTCGGCGGAGGAGGCGATCCGCCTGGTCGATCTGCACCTGCCGGACATCGTCTGCCTCGATATCTCGATGCCGGGCAGCGGGATCCAGGCGGCGCGCGAAATCGGCCGCCACTATCCCGCGGTCCGGATCGTGATGCTGACGGTGTCCGAGGCGGACGACGACGTGCTGGCGGCGCTGCAGGCGGGCGCGCGCGGCTATGTGCTGAAGGGCGTCGGCGCCGGCGAGCTGGTCGAGCTGCTGCGCGGCGTCGCGGACGGCGCTTCCTACGTTTCCCCGGACCTGGCCGCGCGGGTGCTGACCGCGATGAAGCGGCCGGCCGGGGAGGGCCAGCCGATCGACGATCCGATCGCCTCGCTGTCGAAGCGGGAGGAGCAGATCCTGCGGCTGCTCGCCCAGGGCCTGAGCAACAAGGAGATCGGGCGCCAGCTCGAGCTCCAGGAGAAGACCGTCAAGCACTACATGACCAACATTCTCCAGAAGCTCCAGGTCCGCAACCGGGTCGAGGCCGCGCTGCTGGCCCGCGAACACGGGGTCTGACGCGGCCAGGCGGTTCAGACCAAGGTCCGACCGAGGTTCGGACCTCTGCGGCAGAAGCATCGGACCATGACCCATTTCGCCCCCTGCGACGGTTGAGCGACGATCCCGGCGTCACGAACGCATGGAAAGGAATACGCCATGAATATCTCGAAGAAGCTGGCTCTGACCTCGCTCCTCGCCGCATTGACCTTGGCCGTCATTTCGCCGCTGAGCGAGATCGCCCGTGCCGACAGTGGGCATGGCGGCGGCAGCGGCCATGACGGCGGTGATGATCACGGCGGCGATGATCACGGCGGCGGCAGCAGCGGAAGCGGCCATGGCGGCAGCGGCAGCGGCGGTCATGGCGCCGACGACGGTGCCGGCCACGATGCCAACGACGACAATGGCGGCCGGCGCGGCGGCCATGGCGCCGACGATCCGGCCGGTCACGATGCCAATGACGACAACGGCGGCCTGCGCGGCGGTCACGGCGCCGACGATCCGGCCGGCCACGATGCGAACGACGACAAGGGCGGTCAGCGGCCGGCGCCGACGCTCAAGTAGTCGCGTCGCGACCAGGCTTCCCACCACAGGGGCCGGCCGGGTGCGATTCCCGGCCGGCCTCGACGTCGTTTGACCTCGCCCGCGTCTTGCGCTCTGTTGCTCCCCGCAAATCCGCCGGATCCGGGAGACAAGATGATCGAACGCCACGGGCTCAAGGTCGACCAAGGCCTCGACGATTTCATCACGCGCGAGGCCCTGCCTGATACCGGTATCAGGCCGGATGACTTCTGGCGCGGCTTCTCGGATCTGGTTCGGGAGCTGGCGCCGAAGAACCGGGCGCTGCTTGAGAAGCGCGACCGGCTGCAGGCCGAGATCGATGCCTGGTGGAAGGCGCATCCCGATGCGGGCATTGCCGCGCAGAAGGATTTCCTGGGCGAGATCGGCTACCTGCTGCCGGAAGGCCCGGACTTCCGGATCGAGACCACGGGCATCGATCCCGAGATCGCCACCATCGCCGGACCGCAGCTGGTCGTGCCGATCACCCATGCGCGCTATGCGCTGAATGCCGCCAATGCCCGCTGGGGCAGCCTCTACGACTGCTGCTACGGGACCGACGTCATGGGCCTGCCGCTGCCTTCCGGCGGCTATGACCGCGGGCGCGGCGCGCGGGTGGTGGCGCGGACGCGCGTCTTCCTGGACGAGGCCTTCCCGATCGAAGGCGCCAGCCATGCCGACGTGCGCCGATACACCGTCAAGGACGGCGCACTCCTCGTCGATGACCTGCCGCTGCAGCAGCCGGAGAAGTTCGTCGGCTTCCGCGGGAATCCGAAGGCGCCGGATTCGGTCCTGCTCAGGAACAACGGGCTGCATGTCGAGCTGGTCTTCGACCGCGCCCATCCGATCGGCAGCCGCGACCAGGCGCTGCTCGCCGACGTGGTGCTCGAGAGTGCGGTCTCGGCGATCATGGACTGCGAGGATTCGGTCGCCTGCGTCGATGCCGAGGACAAGGTGCTCGCCTACCGCAACTGGCTCGGCCTGATGAAGGGCGACCTCGCGACCGAGGTCGCGAAGGGCGAGAAGAGCTTCACGCGGCGCCTCAACCCGGACCGCAGCTTCACCAAGCCCGACGGCGGCGGTCTCAGTCTCAAGGGACGCGCGCTGATGCTGGTGCGCAATGTCGGCCACCTGATGACCACGCCGGCGATCCGCGACGCGGACGGGAAGGAGATCCCCGAGGGCCTGATGGACGCGATGGTGACCACGCTGATCGCACTCCATGACCTCAAGAAGAGCGGCGACGCGTTGCGCAATTCCACCGCCGGCTCGGTCTATGTGGTGAAGCCGAAGATGCACGGGCCGGAGGAGGTCGCCTTCGCCGACGAGACCTTCACCCAGGTCGAGCGCATTCTCGGCCTCAAGC
>JAYSFH010000045.1:0-11185 GCA_041913405.1 Dongia sp.
CGCCGAAGGTGCCGATATGCGGCAGGCCCGAGGGGCCATAGCCGGTCTCGAACAGCACATAGCCCTTTTTCGGCGCGGCGTCCTTGTAGCGTTCGACGAGTTTCCTCGCTTCCTCGAACGGCCAGGCGCGCGCGGCTTGGGCATAGGTGCGTTCGTTAGACATTCTTCCTTCCAATCTCCAAAAATGACCGGCGGAGACTAGAGAGCCTACCCCGATCCCGCAAGCCTGGGCGGCCCAATCCAGCGCGCCCGGGGAATGCTTCCAGCGCAATGGTAAACACCGCGCGGGCATCGGTTCGATAGGCGATCGGCATTTCAGCGCCGCGCCGGCCGCGGGCATCGTGGCGGCATAGGATCGGGCATCGGGCCCGGTCCGTGCTTCAAGGAAACTCTGCCATGACTGCGCGTTTCGCCGGCCTCTGCGCCGCTTTCGCCCTGGCCGCGGGCCTCGCGGGCTGTGCGGCTTCCTCCGATCAATCGCCCTCCATGAGGGCCCAGTCCATGAGCGCGAACGGCATCGTCGCCGCCAGGAGCGCTTATGGCATGGACGAGACCGTCTCCCGCCTGAAGCAGGACATCGCCGGCAAGGGGCTGATGTTCTTCAGCGAGATCGACCAGGCGAAGCTGGCCAAGGACGCCGGCATCGAGGCCCGGCCCTCCACCCTGCTGGTGTTCGGCAACCCGGCGCTGGGCACCCAGTTCATCACCGCCAACCCGCAATCGGGCATCGACTGGCCGGTCCGCCTGCTGGTCTACCAGGATGCGAGCGGCCAGGTCTGGACCGAATACACCGACTTCCACTATGTGCAGACGCGCCATGGTCTCTCCGACCGCGACGCCCAGATCCAGAAGGCGTCCGAGGTGATCGCCTCGATCACCTCGAGCGTCGCGCCGTAACGCTATTCCGCTTCGGCGATGATGCTCTTCGAACCGATCTCGGCAACGATGGGCAGATGATCGGAGCCGAGGTGGGGGCCGGGGTGGAGGTTGCGCAGGGTCAGGCCGCCGCCGACGAAGACGGTGTCGATCGGCACCCGCAAGGGCGCCGGCAGGCGGGTCGGCCAAGTCGCGACCAAAGGCCCGCGATTGTCGAGCCCGGTCGCGGCGCGGAAGGCGACTTGCACGTCGCTCCAGGGCACCGAGTTGAAATCGCCCATGACGATCCGGTCGCGGCCGAGGCTCTTCGCGTAGTCCGACAGCACCGCCATCTGCATCGACTGCCAGAGCCACGGCGTCTTCGGGAGCAGCGGCGAAGGATCGTCGGGGGCGAGCCACTGCTGCAGCGGCTGCCAGTCCGGCTTCACGAAGGGGAGCACGATATGCGCCACCGCGACGCTGATGGCGCTGCCCTGGAAATCGACGTCGGCGCTGGCGACATAGGTGAGCTTGGCGCCGATCTTGCCGGCAAAGCCGTAGCGCAGCGGCTTCTTCGACAGCAGCATCAGCTCGCAGAAGCGGTCCTCCCCCACGCAATCCACGCGATGCGGGTAGATCTCGTCGAGCTTGCCGAGGGCCTTCTTCGCTTCGGGCGTCACCTCTGAGAGGCCGATCACATCGGCGCCGCTCTTGGCCAGGAAGTCCACCGCGGGCTTGAAGCCGGCGTTGTCGTAGGAGAGGTTGAAGCTGATGACCTTCAGCGTCTTCGCTTTCGGCGGTGCAGCGGCGAAGGCCGCCTGGACATTGGCGGAAATCGACGGCCAGGCCAGCGCGATGTTCCAGAGCGCCGCCAGCATGCCGGCGATCGCCCAGAACCTGCGCCGATAAAGCAGCATCAATACCGACAGCAGCGCGGTTGCCGCAGCGAGATGGATCGCAGCGGCCTGGAGGCCCGCGACCCGCGCGTCGAGAAAGCTGAGCAGCGGGGCCAGGGTGAGCGCCATCGCGCAGAACAGACAGAAGCGAAGAAACAGCAAGCCCGACTTTCCCCCGAAATCTCGGCAACCGCCTTTATGGCCCGACCGTGACCTCGGCTTCAACCGGCAGATGGTCCGAGCCGACGGCGGGGCCGAGCCGCAGGACGGTGGCCTGCACGCCGCCGCGGACGAAGACCTGGTCGATCGGCAGCCGCAGCACCTGCGGCATGAAGGTCGGCCAGCTCGGCAGGTAATGCCCGCGGTTGTCGAGGCCGGTCGCCGCCCGGAAGGCGATCTGGACCCGGCTCCAGGACGCGTTGTTGAAGTCCCCCATGACAACGAGATCGCGCGGCAGTTTATTCACATGCTGCGCGAGATTGGCCGCCTGCCGCGACTGTGCGAGGCGCGGCTGGTCGGGAAGCTCGGGCGCGGGCGGCTCCAGCATGGTCGCGTTGAGCGCCGTGGTGGGCACCATCAGCGGCCAGGAGAGATGCGTCATCACAACGGTCACGGGACGCCCGCCCCAATCGACCTCGCCTTGCGCGATGTATGGATAGCGGCCGTCGATCTTGCCGGCATAGGGCTGCCGCAACGGCAGCTTCGAGAGCAGCATGATCTCACAGGTGGGATCCGCGCCGATGCAGTCGATGCCGTAGGGATAGAGCCGCTTCAAAGGCGCCAGCGCGGCTTTAAGCTCCGGTGTGGTTTCCACCAGGCCGATCACATCGGCGTTGCTGTGCGCCAGGTATTCGAGAGTCGCGGCGGGATCCTCGTTGCGATACCAGAGATTGAAGGCGATGAGCTTCAGTGGCGCGCCGCCGGGTTGCGCCTGCGCGGCGCTCGAAAGATCGCCGAGGCCGGGCCAGAGTAGCACGACGTTCCAGGCGGCAATGGCGAAGGCCAGCAGCGCCGCCTTGCGTGCGCGCAGCAGCAGGAAGCAGAGGGCGAGGCCGGCGGTAGCAGCGGCAAATTGCGGCGCGGCCGGCACCAGGGCCACCGACTGCGGCAGCCAGCGCCAGAGCAGCGGCATCAGTGAGATCGCGCCGAGCCCAGCCAGCGCGATCACGAACACGAACAGCAGGAAGCCCCTCAGCATTCGCGCATCATTCCTGCTTCAAGCCGATCTCCACCTCGATCGGCAGATGGTCGGAGCCGATATCCGGACCGATCCGCTGGTCACGGACCGCCAGTGCCCCGCCGGTGAAGACCGGGTCGATCGGAATGCGGGCGACGAGCGGATGCCAGGCCGGCCAATCGGGGGTCCAGTGGCCGCGATTCTCCAAGCCGGTTGCCGCGCGGAAGGCGCGCTGCAGCGGATTCCACGGCACGCTGTTGAAGTCGCCGAGCACGATGCGGTCGACGGGCGCAGGCGCCGCGAGATGCTTCGCCAGCGCCGCCCCCTGCTGTGATTGCCAGATGTTCACGGTTCCCGGCAGCATCGGCGGTGCCGGCTGGTCCGCCGGCCGATGCGGCAAAATGGATGGCACCGTGAGGTGTGTCACCGTGACCGTGATGGTGCGACCCTGCCACGCGACTTCGGCCTCGGACACATAGGTCAGCGCCGCGCCGACCGGACCGGCATAGCTGCGCTGGAGCGGCAGCTTGGACAGCAGGACCTCCTGGCAGATCGAGTCCAGGTCCACGCAGTCCACGCTGTAGGGATAGATCGCCTTCAGAGGCGCCAGCATCGGCTTGTATTTCGGCGTCACCTCGACCAGGCCGACGATGTCGGGACTATCTTTCGAGAGGTAATTGATCACCGCGTCGAGGTCTTCCCGGTTCCACCAGATGTTGATGTTGGTGACGCGCAAGACCGGGCCTTCGGCGACGACCGGCGCGCGGTAAGTCATTTCCGGCCAGACGGTGTAGGCGCTCCAGCCCGCCGCGATCAGACCGGCGACCGCCCATCCGCGCCAGGAGCGCAGCCGGCGGCGGAAGATGACCAGCGCCGCCACGAGCACCAGGTTGCCCGCCGCGCATTGCAGGGCGAAGGCATCGAAGGCGGCGAAGCGGACGTCGAGCCGCTGCAGCAGCGGCAGGAAGCTGGTGACGATTCCACCGAGGAGACAGAAGCGCAGAAACAGCATGGCTACTCCGGCGTCAATGCGATCTCGGCTTCCACCGGCCGGTGATCGGAGCCGATGTAGCGCCCGGTCTTGAAGTTGAGCCGCATAAGCTTGCCGCGCGTCATGATGTGATCGATCGGCAGGCGGATCCAGGGCGGCTGCCAGTTCGGCCAGCTCGGCACCATCGGGCCTTCGTTGCGCAAGCCGGTCGCCGCGCGCAAGGCCACATGGGTGCGGCTCCAGGGCACGCTGTTGAAATCGCCCATCAGCACCAGGTCGGGACCCAGTCCCGCGAGATACTGCGCGAGATTGCCCGCCTGCTGGCTCTGCACCAGGGGATAGGTGTCGTCGAGCGCCGGCTGCAACGCGCCGGTGGGGAGCACGCGCGCGTCGTCCACCGCCGCGCGCAAGGGCCAGGAGAGATGGGTGGCGGCGAGCGTGATCGAGCGACCCTGGAAGGCGATCTCGCCCCAGACGATCACCGGCGCGCGGCCGTCGATCCGCCCGGCATAGGCGCGCACGAACGGATGTTTGGACAGCAGCATGATCTCGCAGGGCGGCAGGCTCTGCATGCAGTCGATGCGGTAGGGGTATTTCTCGAACAGCGGCTGCAGCGCGGTCAGCCATTGCGGCGTCAATTCGATGAGCGCGATGACGTCGGCATCGGTCGAGTCGAAATAGCGGATCGCCGCGGCATAGCTGTCGTTGCGATACCAGACGTTGGCCGAGACCACCTTGAGCTTCGGCGCGGATTCGGCGCCGGCGGATTCGACCGTGGCCGGCGCCTGGAACGGCAGATAGGGCCAGAGCGGAACGATATTCCAGACAAAGGCCAGCAGCCCAAGCAGCGCCAACCAGCGCGGGCGGAAAAACAGCGCCAGCAGCGCCAGCGGCAGGCTGGCCAGGGTCAGGTGCAGCAGGAAGGACTCGAAGGTCGCCAGCGGCGGAAACAGATCCGCCAGCAACGGCGCGAAGCTGCCGACGAAGACGCCGAGCAGACCGACATGGATGAGCAACTGCACCGGATACAGCAAGGCCGCGACGAGCCCCGGGATGGGCGTGTCCAGGGCAAGGCGGCCCGGCCGTCCTCTCGATCCGAAACGCGTTCGTCGCATGGCGGTCGCTGCGGCTCCCCGTGAGCAAACCTGGGCGTGCAAATCTGGCTGGCCGCCGGCTGCAATCGGCGGCAATCTATCGGCTCTTGGGGTAACCGCAAGCGTTTCGACACGGCTTCTTAAGGGGGAAGAGGATGTGGCGCAGGGGTAAGGTTAAGGCGGCGCAGGGACTGCGGGGATGGTCCGGCTTGCTGCCGGCACTGCTGCTGTTGGTCTCGATCGGGCCGGCTTTCGCGCAGTCGGAAGAGGAAAGCGATCCGGTCGCCGATTACTTCGTCGGCAACCTCCTGTTCATCTTCTACCACGAACTCGGCCATGGGCTCATTCACAAGCTGGACCTGCCGGTGCTGGGGCGCGAGGAAGACGCCGCCGACCAGCTGGCGACCCTGATGCTGATGGATGCCGGCAGCGATTCGGTCGGCGGCGAGCCGGTGTTGACCGCGGCGCTCGGCTGGCTGGATTCCTGGAAGAAACGCGAGGGCGAGGCGGAGAACTCGGATTACTTCGACGAGCACAGCCTCGATTACCAGCGCTACGCCAACATCGTCTGCCTGGTGTATGGCAGCGATCCCGACAACTACGGCAACCTGATCGAGGAATGGGATCTGCCCGCCGACCGCGCCGAGCGCTGCCCGGGCGACTTCAGCTCGGCGATCATGAGCTGGGACAGCGTCATGCAGGGCGTCTGGGTGACGGACGAGAATCCGGCGCCGGCCGGCAACAAGTCCTTCACGCTCGATGTGCAGCCGGCGCAAAGCGACGATACCCAGTCGATCGCCGAATACGTCGCCGACCAGAAGATCTTCGAGGACCTGGTCGCCGGCATGAACGAGAGCCTGATCCTGCCGTCGCCGATCAAGGTCGTCGCCAAGGATTGCGGCGAGGAGAATGCCTACTACGATCCGGAAACCAGCCAGATCACCATGTGCTACGAATGGCTTGCCACCTTCATGGCCGATGCCGAGAAGCAGGCGGAATAGCCCGCGGCCGGCGGGCTGGATTGCCGTTCTTCTTCTGACCGGCGCCGCGGCCGCGGCGGACGAGACCGATGATCGGGCCCGCCTCGGCGGCGACTATTTCGTCGGCGCCTCGGTCTTCCTGTTCGAGCGCAACGTGCTCGCCGCCTTTGCGCCGCCTGAAACCAGCGACGATGCGACCCTCGATGCCGGTGCCATCGTGCTGGCGCGGGCAAGAGCCGACAGCGAATCCGGCTCGGTCGCCCTGCAGGCGATCCTGGCCTGGCTGGAGGCGTGGCTCAGCCTGGAAAAGAAAAGCCCCGGCAGCGAAGCGCCGCCAGGCTTCGACCCGGCGCGCCGACACGCCCTCGCCTGCCTCGCCTATGGCGCCGATCCCGAAGTGAGCGGCGGTCTCGCCGACCACGTGGCGCTGGGCAGCGAGGAGCGACAGGCCTGCGTCGCGCGCTATCTGGAGGCGCGGAAGCGCTGGTCGGCCTGGCTCGACCCCTACCGCAAGGCGCCGGGCGCCCCGGCGCCGATCCGCGCCGCGCCCGAGGGCGCGCCGGTGGAGGACGAGCCCACCTTGCGCCTCGCCTTCGCGCCGACCATCGACGATGCCGACCAAGCGATTGCCGACGCGGTGCGCGAGAACGGTCTCTTCCAGCTGCTGACCGACGACTTCAACATGAGCCTGGCGATGCCGCGGCCGGTGACGGCCCTGCTGACGCAATGCGGCGAGGCCAAGGCCTTCTACAACCCCGACCGCGGCGAAGCGGTGCTCTGCTACGAGATGCTGGGGGCGCTGGTGAAGGCAGCGCCTTAGTCCAAGGATCGTCATGGCCGGGCTTGACCCGGCCATCTCTAGCAGGGGTGAACTCGGCACGAGATCCCCGGGTCAAGCCCGGGGATGACGGTCTGCGGTTATTCGTAATGCCGGCCGAAGCGGTTCTCCAGGAAGCGCTCGAGGTCGCACATTTCCTGGCGCACGAAACCCTGCTGCTGCAGGTGGCCGTCGAACATCAGGTCGACCATGGCGCAGATGCCGGCCGCGGTGGTGATCTGGATGGCGCTCATCAGATGGCCGCGGATCTCTTTCGCGTAGATCTTCTTGGCGTAGCTTTCCTGGGTGAGGCGGCCTTCGCGCATGCCGGTCGCGGTCACGAAGATCAGCACCACGTCCTGGTGGGTGATCGGCAGCGACTGCTCCATGATGTCCTTCAACAGGGGACGGCGGTCGCGCAGCCGCAGATCCTCCAGCAGCATCTTCATCACCGCGCAATGGCCGGGATAGCGCACGGTCTTGTAGTTCAGACTCTCGACCTTGCCGTCCAGGGTCTCGACCAGGGTGCCGAGGCCGCCCGAGGTGTTGAAGCACTCGTAGTCGATGCCATCCAATGAGAAATGCTCGAGGCCTTCCATCGGCATCAGCTCGACGGCGCGGCCGTCGTGAATGGCTTCGCAGGGGTTGCAGTATTCGTTGATGAGGCCGTCGGTCGACCAGGTGAGATTGTATTTGAGCGCATTGGCCGGGAATTGCGGCAGGGCGCCGACGCGCATGTGGACCTGGCGGAGGCTGTCGAACTTCTTCGCCAGGTGATGGCCGACGATCGAGATGAAGCCCGGCGCCAGGCCGCATTGCGGCACGAAGGCGACCTTCGAACCCGCGGCGACCTTGCGCACGGCGCGGGTGGTGGCGACGTCCTCGGTGAGGTCGAAGTAGTGCACGCCGGCCTCGGCGCAGGCTTCGGCGACACCGGGATTGAGGAAGAAGGGCAGCGCCGAGATCACCGCCTGCTGGCCCTGCATCGCCCCCATGAGCGCCTTCTTGTCGGCGACGTCGATCTGCTTCGGGGTCGCACGGTCGCCGGCAGCCTGCTTCAGGAAGGCCGCGTCGGTATCGGCGAGGGTGATCTGGTAGTCGCCGGTGGCGTGCAGGAGATCGACGATGGCACCGCCGATCTTGCCGGCACCGAGAACGAGAACTTTGCGGGCGGGGACTTTAGGAGCGGGGGCCATGGGATTCTTCTCCGGAAAAGGTTGTCGCAGTAACTAGCCCTTTTGCGAGGCTTGCTTGAAGCTGCCGAAAAGGCGAAAAGCGAGGACCCACCCGGCGAATCGACGGTCAGCCCATGGCGAAACGCAATCTGGATGACACCGATCGGAAATTGATCGCGTTCCTGCGCGCCAACGCCCGGACCCCGACCGCCGCCCTGGCGCGGAATCTGGGCCTCAGCCGGAGCGCCGTCCAGGAGCGGCTGCGCCGGCTGGAGCGGGACGGGGTGATCCAGGGCTATACCCTGACCGTCGCCAGCGATGCCGCGAAGGGCGGGGTTTCCGCCCATGTGCTGCTGACCCTGGACCCGAAGATGCAGGACCGGGCCATGGCCGCGGTCAAAGGCCTGCCCGAGGCGACCGCCGCCTACACCGTCTCCGGCGCCCATGACGCCATCGTCATGCTGACGGCCGAGACCTCCGCCCATCTGGACGAGGTCCTGACCCGGATCGGCAAATTCCCGGGGGTCAACCGCACCACCTCGGCCATTCTGCTCTCGACCCTGTTCGAGCGGGTCTAAGCGCAGCCAGCGGCGGTTTTCAGTCGCACCCCCACCCCGGCCCTCCCCCGAAGACGGGGGAGGGAGAAGAAGGGCGTCACCGTCTCGTCTTCCCCTCCCCCGTCTTCGGGGGAGGTCGGGAGGGGGTGCCCCACAATGATTTCATCCCCATAGAACCGGCCGGATTTGCGGGGTTTCACGTTGAGTTGTTGACGGTTAAGCGGCGGAACCCGTGACAATTCCATGAATTTGCCTTAAGTCAGGCTCCGCGTCGTTTTGGGGCCGAAAGGCAGCTGAAACGCGGGACGGGCGCCCGGAATTGAACGATGCGGTTTGGACCATCCACACTCTCTGAGATCGAGCCAAAATGGCTGCGCGCGACCCTGCGCTGGCTGACGCCGCTGGTCGCGAGCGCGGTGCTCTACGGCGCCGCCTATGCGGTCTCGCGCTGGGTGTTCGAGGTGAAGGTCCAACTGGAGCGCGTGCCCTATGACTTCGCGCTGCTGCTCGCGATCGCCTACCTGCTGTTCTGGGCCTCGCGCCGGATCTGGGCCTATCTCCTGCTGCTGACCGTGCTGGTCGGCGTCATCTATGTCGGCAGCGCCGCCAAGATCATCTATCTCGACCGGCCGATCATGCCGGAGGACATCTACAACGTCTCGGCGCTGTTCCGCATCCTGGGGGTCTGGGGCTGGCCGATCGTGGCGCTGCCGCTGGCGGCGCTCGCCGGCCTCTTCCTGTTCAATCTCCGCTTGACCGGGCGACTGCGCAAGACCGCGCTCTCCGCGCTCTTCATCCTGCCGGCGGGCGCCGCCGCCGAGAGCCCGATGCTCTATGAGGCGATGGACAAGTTCTGGGGCAACACGCCCTGGGACCAGCGCGAGAACTACGTCTGGCGCGGCGCCACCGTGCACCTGACGCAGGAACTCCTGCGCGCCGTCGCCACCCGCAAGGAACCGCCCGAGGCCGATGACGTCAGCGCCGCGATCGAGCGCCGCCGCGCCGCGGCCGGCGTGTCCACGGATGCAGGGGTGCAGTGATGCTGACGCGGCGTCGCCTCCTGAACGGAATTGCCGCCGGCGGTGCGCTGGCCGGGTCGCTCGCGGCGCTGCCGGCCGCGCGGGCCGCGTCGAGCACGCTGTTCGGCGCCGCGAAGCTCCGCAACATCCACCTGATCCTGGAAGAGTCCTTCTGGGATCCCTCGCCGCTCACCGCGACCGGCGTCGAGCAGCCGATCGATCCCCGCTTCATGAAGCTCTGGGCCCAGAGCGGCTTCACCCACTCGCTTTCGCCCGCCTTCGCCGGCCAGACCGCCAATGCCGAGTTCGAGATCCTGACCGGCTTTCCGCTGGACCGCGTCTCGGTGAAATTCGAGGAAGGCTTCAACGACCATCTGCCGGCGCTGCCGCGCCTGTTGCGCGAGATCGGCTATCGCACCGTCGCCTCGCACCCGAACTCGCCCGGTTTCTGGAATCGCCTGGTCTCCTACGAGAAGCTCGGCTTCGAGACCTTCTGGTCGCTGCCCGATTTCACCCAGGACGACATGGCGGGGCCGTTCCTCTCCGACAAGTCGCTGCATGCCCAGGTCGGCAACAAACTCGCCGATACCGACGACGGGCGCCCGGTCTTCGACTACACCGTCACCTTCTACGGCCATTGGGGATACGACGCCTCGAAGTTCCGGCCGCAGGTGATCGACACCGGCTCGCATGTCGATGAGGTCAACGCCTACATCAACACCGTGCATTACAAGTCGCGGGAGATGATGGACGCGCTGGCGCATATCCAGGCGAGCGATCCCGATTCCATCATCATCCTGTTCGGCGACCACCTGCCGATCCTGGGGCGGAAGTTCGCGGGTTATGTCGAGTCCGGCTTCCTCGCCTCGACCTTCGGCGATTTCACGCCGGACATGTACGCGCGCTCGACCGCGACGCCGCTGGTGGTGATCGACGGCCAGAAGGGGCCGGTCAAGCTCGGCAACGTGCCGATGTACCGCCTCGGCAAGGTGATCCTCGACCTCATCGCCTATGACCAGCCGAGCATGCTGGACCTCGCCTTGCCGCCGAGCCGGGCTCTCGAGAACACGGTCCTGCGGCCGCTGCCCGGCGTCGTCGTCAGCTATCAGCCGGACGGCTTCGAGCAGGCCCGGGTCTCGCTGCCGGACCAGCCTGCCGCCGAAGACGCCGAGGTGGTCGCCTGGCTCAACGACGTGAAGCTGATCGCTTCCGACATCTTCGACGGCCGGCAATACGCCCTCAAGGGGCTGACCGCCAACATCTGAGGAGCGGAATCCCCCTCACCCTTTTGGGATAAGGGGCTTTGAGAATACGCGCGCGCTCGCTACATTCGGCGCCGTTCGAAGCTTCTGCCGCAGATTTTTCCGCCGCGATGGCCCGCATCAAGGAACGACGCTCGCTCCCACCGCTGAATGCGCTTCGCGCCTTCGAGGCGGTGGCGCGTTCGCTGAGCTTCACCCGGGCCGCGGAAGAGCTGCTGGTGACCCAGAGCGCGGTCAGCCGCCAGGTGAAGAACCTAGAGGACATCCTCGGCGTGGCGCTGCTGCGCCGCAAAGCCAACCTGGAGCTGACCGACGAGGGGAAGAGGCTGCTGCCGGTCCTGACCGATGCCTTCGACCGGATC
>JAYSFH010000045.1:11195-13905 GCA_041913405.1 Dongia sp.
CCTGCGCAGGCGGCCGCGCACCCCACCTGGTCGATGGGGCCGATGAACACGCTGAACTCGGCTTCGTTGGTGAACAAGGGGCTCGAGCTGATAGAGACGCATCTGCTGTTCGGGGTCGACTACGACCGGATCGACGTGGTGGTGGCGGGCTTCAAGCGACAGTCGAAGAAGCCGCCGCTGACCCTCTCGCTGCCGCCGACTTTCGCCCGCCGGCTGTTCCTGCCGATCTTCCCAGAATTTCAGAAGCAGCACCCGGATCTCGAGATCCGGATCGAGACCCCGCCGGTCAATGTCGATTTCCGCAATTCCGGCCACGACCTCGCGATCTTCTTCGGCGAGGTCGATACCCAGGGCTCGGCCACAGCGGAGATGATCGTCGATCTCTTGATGTCGGACCAGATGACGCCGCTGGCGAGCCCGACCTTGATCAAAGAGGCGAAATGGCCGGATCTCGGCACCATGCTGGCCAAGGCGCAGTTGCTGCATATCCGCCAGGGCAACGATCCCTGGTACGACTGGCGCCTGTTCGCCCGGCAGACCGGCCTTACCACCGCCCGGGTCGAGCGCGGGCTGGTGCTGGAGACGGCGGACCAGGCGGTGCAGTCGGCGACCAATGGCGGCGGGGTCGCGATCTGCGATCCGCGCCTGTTCCAGGAAGAGATCGCCCAGAAGCGCCTGGCCCCGGTCTTCGAGGTCAGCGCCAATTCCGGCCGGCATTACTACCTGGTGAGCCGCGCCGAGGAGATCGAAATCCCGCGCATCGCCGCCTTCCGCGCCTGGGTCACCCGCCACTTCGCAGGTGCCTGAGAGGAGCGGCCTACCAGCGCGTCCGCTTGCCGCCGCCGAACAGCACGAAATAGCCGAGCACGCCGAGGCCCAGGGCGGCGAGGCCGCAGCCCATGATCGCCATCGGCCGGAAAGCCAGAACCTTCTCGGCGAAGACCGCCAGGCCCAGGCCGAAGACGATGTCGGCCAGCAGCAGCAGGACGACGATGAAATGGAGCGGTTCGCGCTGCAAAATCTCGGGCGTGGTGTCCGCCGGCGGCATGGAGGCATCCTCCGGGGCAGGGGTGGCACCCGGCATGGTATCGTCCGGACGGGTCATGCTGTCGCGGCCGCCCGGCATGCCGGAACGGCCGGTCTGCCTGGTCCCGGTCCTGGCCGGTTGGCCCCGCCCGGCCCACGCCTTGAGATCATGATCGAATTTCCCCTGACCCGCCGAATCCGGCGGCGCTCTTAGGACCATGATCGGCCTTCGACCGGGCCGCTTCAATCGTTAATTTTGCCGGCGCCGGTCGCTTGCAAAGGGGCACCAAGGCCCTATATATCCCTGCGGATCAAGCGGTTTACCCCTCGGGATTGGCGCCAGCGAAACCGAACCCGGCGGGCCATTCAAACATCGAAATAGGGATCCCTGGGCGGTGCCTTAAAGAAGGGCCGCGAGATGGGATCTGCTGAGGAAAGGACTGTCCCATGAGTAAAGTCATCGGTATCGATCTCGGCACCACCAACTCCTGCGTCGCCGTCATGGAGGGCAAGGACGTCAAGGTGATCGAGAACGCCGAGGGCGCGCGCACCACGCCCTCGATGGTTGCCTTCACCGATTCCGGCGAGCGCCTGGTTGGCCAGGCTTCGAAGCGCCAGGCGGTGACCAACCCGGAAAACACCCTCTTCGCCATCAAGCGCCTCATCGGCCGCCGTATCGACGACCCGATGACGAAGAAGGACAAGGACCTCGTCCCCTACAAGATCGTGAACGGCGACAACGGCGACGCCTGGGTCGAATCCCACGGCAAGAAGTACAGCCCGTCGCAGATCTCCGCCTTCATCCTGCAGAAGATGAAGGAAACCGCCGAGAACTATCTCGGCGAGAAGGTGACCCAGGCGGTCATCACCGTCCCCGCTTATTTCAACGACAGCCAGCGCCAGGCCACCAAGGATGCCGGCAAGATCGCCGGCCTCGACGTGCTGCGCATCATCAACGAGCCGACCGCGGCCGCACTCGCCTACGGCATGGACAAGAAGGGCTCCGGCGTCATCGCGGTCTATGACCTCGGCGGCGGCACCTTCGACGTCTCGGTGCTGGAGATCGGCGACGGCGTGTTCGAGGTGAAGTCCACCAACGGCGACACCTTCCTCGGCGGTGAGGATTTCGACGCGCGGATCATCGACTACCTCGCCGACGAGTTCAAAAAGGACCAGGGCATCGACCTCCGGAAGGACAAGCTCGCCCTGCAGCGCCTGAAGGAAGCGGCCGAGAAGGCGAAGATCGAGCTTTCGAGCGCGGTGCAGACCGAGGTCAACCTGCCGTTCATCACGGCGGACCAGACCGGTCCGAAGCATCTCAACGTGAAGCTGACCCGCGCCAAGCTGGAAGCGCTGGTCGACGACCTGATCGAACGCACCATCGAGCCCTGCAAGAAGGCGCTCAAGGATGCGGGCCTCAAGGCTTCCGACATCAACGAGGTGATCCTGGTCGGCGGCATGACCCGCATGCCCAAGGTCGGCGAGAAGGTGAAGGAGTTCTTCGGGCGCGAGCCGCATCGCGGCGTCAACCCGGATGAAGTCGTGGCGATCGGCGCCGCGATCCAGGGCGGCGTCCTCAAGGGCGACGTCAAGGACGTGCTGCTGCTCGACGTGACCCCGCTCTCGCTCGGCATCGAAACGCTGGGCGGCGTGTTCACCCGCATGATCGACCGCAACACCACGA
>JAYSFH010000046.1:0-13800 GCA_041913405.1 Dongia sp.
TGCCGAGGGCCCGACGGCGGAAGCCTTCACCTTCAAGGCCCGCTTCCCTATCCCGGACGAGATCGGTGGTCCCGAGGATATGCGGCCGGAGCCGTACTGCGTCGGATGGGAATGACGGAGTGGCCCGTAGCTTAGACCTTCTCAGGCTGGGTCTGGCGCTGGTGGGCCTCATCACGGTCGGGACGTTCCTCCAGTTTCTCTGGCAGTCACCATTCGAGTCGATTCACTGCACTCGCTTCCAGATCAATCCGGACGGTGCGTATCAGGCGCCCCCCGTGTACCCCAATTGGAATGGAAGCTTCCTAGGCTTTCTGCCTGCACCGAGTTCGAGCTTCTGGGGTCTTTTTCAGTTCTTGCCGCTTCTGGGCGTGACTGCATTGACTGTTGTTCTACTGTGGCGACCCGGAGACCTAGCTCAAAAGCCGCGTCTTGCGATCAATCTGTTGATCGGCGGCGTCTGCGCGTTTCTCGTCTACGTCTTCGCGAACCCGGGCTACGTCTGCTGACCGGGCAGCGCGCCCTTTCCTTGACACCCCCCTGAATCCCACTAAATTCCCGGATTCCGGCCGTTTGGGCCGGTTTTTCGTGTTTTGAGGATGCTTTTCAATGCCGACGATCACCCTGCCGAACGGGGACAAGCGTCCCTTCGAGCGGCCGGTTTCCGGAGCGGAACTGGCCGCGTCGATCGGTCCGGGTCTCGCCAAGGCGGCGCTCGCTGTGAGCGTCGATGGCGAGGTGAAGGACCTTTCGCATGTCATCGCCAAGGATGCGAAGGTCGCAATCGTCACCAAGACCAGCCCCGAGGCGCTCGAGCTGCTGCGCCACGACTGCGCACATGTGCTGGCGGAAGCCGTGCAGGAGCTCTTCCCCGGCACCCAGATCACCTTCGGCCCGGCGATCGAGAACGGCTTCTACTACGACTTCTTCAGGAACGCGCCGTTCACGCCGGAAGATTTCACGGCGATCGAGGCGAAGATGAAGGAGATCGTCGATCGCGACGAGAAGATCACCCGCGAAATCTGGTCCCGCGACCAGGCGGTCAAGTGGTTCGAGGATCACGGCGAGCGCTTCAAGGCCGAATGGGTGACCCAGATCCCGGCCGACGAGGAGATCTCGATCTACAAGCAGGGCCAGTGGCTGGACATGTGCACCGGCCCGCATCTGCCGTCGACCGGCAAGCTCGGCAAGGCGTTCAAGCTGCTCCGCGTCTCCGGCGCCTATTGGCGCGGCGATCCGAAGAACCCGCAGCTGCAGCGCATCTACGGCACGGTCTTCGCCGATGAGAAGCAGCTGAAGGATCATCTCCACCAGCTGGAAGAAGCGGAGAAGCGCGACCATCGGCGCCTGGGCCGCGAGATGGGCCTGTTCCACCAGCAGGAAGAGGCGGTCGGCGCGATCTTCTGGCACCCGAAGGGCTGGCGGCTCTACCGCAAGCTCGAGAACTATCTCCGCGCGCGGCTCGACAAGGCCGGCTACCAGGAGGTGAAGACGCCGCAGATCCTGGACCGCTCGCTCTGGGAGCGTTCGGGCCACTGGGAGAAGTTCCGCGAAGCGATGTTCATCGTGCAGGACGGCGACGACAAGACGCTCGCCGTGAAGCCGATGAACTGCCCCGGCCATATCCAGATCTTCCGCCAGGGGCTGAAGAGCTACCGCGACCTGCCGCTCAGATTCTCGGAATACGGCTCCTGCCATCGCAACGAGCCTTCAGGCGCGCTGCACGGCATCATGCGGGTCCGCGCCTTCACCCAGGACGACGCGCATATCTTCTGCACCGACGATCAGATCGGATCGGAGTGCAAGAATTTCTGCGACCTGCTGCTCTCGGTCTACAAGGACTTCGGCTTCACCGACGTCAAGGTGAAGCTCTCCGACCGTCCGGCGGTGCGCGCGGGTTCCGATGAGGTCTGGGACCGCGCCGAGGCCACGCTCAAAGAGGCGACGGCCGCGGCCGGCGTCGAGTTCAGCATCAACCCCGGCGAGGGCGCCTTCTACGGCCCGAAGCTGGAGTTCGTGCTCAGGGACACGATCGGCCGCGACTGGCAGTGCGGCACCTTCCAGGTGGACTACGTGCTGCCCGAGCGGCTCGATGCCTCCTACGTCGGCGAGGACGGGGCGAAGCACCGGCCGGTCATGCTGCATCGGGCCATCTTCGGCTCGCTGGAGCGCTTCATAGGCATCCTGATCGAGCATTACGCCGGCAAGTTCCCGCTCTGGCTCTCGCCGCTGCAGGTGGTGGTCTGCACCATCGTCTCGGACGCCGACGACTATGCCCGCAAGGTGCAGGCCGAGCTGGAAAAGGCCGGTCTTATCGTCGATCTCGACCTGCGGAACGAAAAGATCGGCTACAAGGTCCGCGAGCACAGTCTCGCCAAGGTCCCGGTGGTGCTGGCCGTCGGCAAGCGCGACCAGGAAGGCGGCACTGTTGCACTGCGGTATCTGGGCGAGGAGAGCCAGAAGGTCCTGCCGCTGGCCGAGGCGGTCCGGACCCTGGCCGAGCAGGCGCGCTCACCGCTGGAAAATGCCCCCCGGGAAAATACCCCCCAGGAAAATACCCATTGAGGACGCCAGGACCCGAATTGCGAGTCCTATGGGACATCTGCCATAATGCCGGCTGGATGACGTCCTTTGAGTGACATCGTTTGAGCGCCGCCTACCGTCGGGCCTGAGACCTCTCAGCGCCCGCGGCGAGCGGCGTTTTTATTTGTTGCGAACCGAAACAGGAGTTGGCCATAGCCAGACCACCCGAGAAAGACAACGCGCCGAGGGAATCCGGTCCGCGTGTCAATGGAATGATCAACATTCCGCAAGTCCGCCTCGTGCTCGAGGACGGCACCATGCACGGGGTCATCTCGACCCGTGAAGCCATTTCGATGGCCCAGGAGATCGGGCTCGACCTGGTCGAGATTTCGCCGACGGCGAGCCCGCCGGTCGCCAAGATCCTCGATTACGGCAAGTACAAATACGAGGCCCAGAAGCGCAAGAACGAGGCCCGTAAGAAGCAGAAGGTCATCGAGGTCAAGGAGATCAAGATGCGCCCCGGCATCGACACGCATGACTACGACGTGAAGATGCGCTCGGTGCACCGCTTCCTCGAGGAAGGCGACAAGGTGAAGGTCACCATGCGCTTCCGCGGCCGCGAGATGGTCCACCAGGAAATCGGCATGAAGGTGCTGGACAAGGTGCGCGCCGATCTCGATGCGGTGGCCAAGGTGGAATCCCACCCGCGGCTCGAAGGCCGCCAGATGGTCATGGTGGTGGCGCCCAAATGAGCGCCACCAACGCCTAGCCTCCGGGTTAGGCCTTCATGAACGATCCGCGCCCGCCTTCGGAACCGGAAAATGACCAGAACCCGCGCCTCCCGGCGCGGGTCTTCGGCCAGGCGGTCGATGCCGGCTTCACGCCGTCGCCGCCGCCCGCCATACCACACACACCCACCCTACTTGAGGAACTGCGGCCCTGGACCGGGCCGGAGACGCAGCGGCAGAGCTTCTCACCGCCGGTTTTCGGCGCCCTCAGCGTCATCTTCGGCGTGACCGCCTTCTACAAGGCGACCCTGCTGCTCGCGCCCCTGGCGCTGACCGCCGGCCTGCTCGCCTGTTTGAAGCGGCAATGGGGCTGGGGCCTGATCGGCATCCTCTCCGCGCTCGCGGCGCTGGCGATCGATCCGTTTTTCTGGGGCCTCGCCGGCGTGCTGTGGCTGGCACGGGTGCTGGGGCTGCTGGGCTAGGTGGGATCGGTCGTGAGATGAAGCTCCGGGTCCATGCGATCGTGGAGCACACGGACGACCGTCACCGACCAGTTCTCACCGATCTTCACTGCGGCGTAGTAGAGGACGTGTGCTGCTGCACCCTGGCGGACTGCAACTCGTGCAACATGGAATGATCGAAGTCCGGAGCCGAGCTCGTTAGGCCCGGCGTTGAGCCGAGCCGAACGTGCGCGCGGAGTGCCGAAGGATCGCCTTGATGTCGCGAGATGCAGCGGCGGCGAGAGAGAATTGCGTCGCCACTACGGGTTGGCTTTCGCGTCCTTCTCTTCCTCGGCGTCAAGTTCGGCGACGATGTCCGCCATGATCTCTTCGACCGGACGGCCATCGACCCGGCCTGCCGCGACATCGTCCAATCCCACCTGTATTTCCCGCCGCAGGAGCGCGAGCTTCTCTTCATAGACCGCCCGTTCCTCGCGCAGCATCCGGAGCCCGTCCCGGACCACCTCGCTGGCGGTGGCGTAATTGCCGGAGGCGACTTCCTTCTCGACGAACTCGGCGAGAGCGGCGGGCAGGCTGACATTCATCGTCGGCATTGCGCTACTCCATTGTTATTATTAGAATATTTGAGATTGGCAAAATTTGTCAAGCGGCGCTTTGTCCCGCCGAACCCCTTGTTTCCCAAGGCGCTAGTCGCTATAACCCCGCGTCCCCCGGCCAGACCGGTGGGAAAGGCGGCTACGGCTCATAGATAGGGCATGCCCAAGCCGCCGATGAGCAACCCGTACCTGAAGGAAGCAAAATGCCCAAGATGAAGACCAAGAGCGGCGCCAAGAAGCGCTTCTCTCTGACCGCGACCGGCAAGGTCAAGTTCAAGCCGGCCAACAAGAAGCACGGGATGTCCAAGCGCCCGACCGACATGCGCCAGCAGAGCCGGCGCATGGAAGTCATGGCCGAGCCCGACGCCAAGAAGGTTCGTCGGTTCTTTATCCCGAACGGCCTCTAAGCAACGCGGATCTAGAGAGGAGCATCAGAAATGGCACGCACCAAGCGCGGCGTCACCTCGCACGCCCGTCACAAGAAAATCGTCGACATGGCCAAGGGCTATGTCGGCCGCGCCGGCACCAACTACCGGATCGCGATCGAGAAGGTCGAAAAGGGCCTGCAGTATGCGTACCGCGACCGCCGCGCCAAGAAGCGGAATTTCCGCGGTCTGTGGATCCAGCGCATCAACGCCGGCGCCCGCGAGCACGGCCTGACCTACTCGCAGTTCATGAACGGCATCAAGAAGGCCGGCATCGAGATCGACCGCAAGGTCCTCGCCGAGCTGGCCGGCCACGAGCCGGCGGCCTTCGCGCAGCTCTGCCGCCAGGCCCAAGAGGCCTTGGTAAAGTAGGCGCCCGTAAAGTAAGGCGCTCGACCGCGTGGCCCCGGCCCGTCTCGCCCTGTTCCTCGTCGTCGCGGTTGCGGCCCTCACCGGCTGCGACCGCTACGCCGACGACATCGACACGGTGAAGCGCGCCGAGAGCGTCATTCCCGGCAAGCCCAACGACGCCCTGGCGGTCGAGATCGCCGGCGCCCGCGGCACCGTGGAGTGGAAGGGCGGCCCGGCCCCGAAATACGAAAGTTCGGACATCGTCGGCGTCCAGGCGGTGATCAAGCGGATCAGCGCCAACGGCAACCGCCACGAAGTCGAGCTCGAGTTCATCAACAACCGGCAGACCAAGAAGGTGGCCTTCGACGGCGCCATCGTGGACGGCAAGAAGCAGGACATGCTGTCCGGCGCCCTGGCCCTCTTTTTGATGCAACTCGAATAGCCGGTTTCTCAATCTGTTGACGCAGGTGGGGGAGGCCGGTTATCCGGACCTCCCCTATTCTTTTGGGCCCTATTCTTTTCTGGGGTTATGAGCGGGATCATGCAGGACCTGAACGAGCTGGAAACCAAGTGGAAGGGCGCCGCGGAGACGGCCGCCACCGTGGACGCGCTGGAAGCGATCCGCGTCGAGGCGCTCGGCAAGAAGGGTGAGATCACCGGGCTGATGAAGACGCTCGGCACCCTCGCGCCCGAGGAGCGCAAGAGCTTCGGCCAGCAGCTCAATCTGGTGAAGGACGCCGTCACCGCCGCGATCGAGACCCGCAAGGCGGCGCTGGGCGACGCGGCGATCGAGGCGCGGCTCGCCACCGAGACGCTGGACATGACCCTGCCCGCGCGTCCGGGCGAGGTCGGCCGCATCCACCCGATCAGCCAGACCATCGACGAGATCATCGCGATCTTCGGCGAGATGGGCTTCGGCGTCCGCGAGGGCTCGGACATCGAGGACGACTTCCACAATTTCGAGGCGCTCAACATCCCGAAGGACCATCCGGCGCGGCAGATGCAGGACACCTTCTACCTGCCCGCCAAGCCCGACGGCAGCCAGATGGTGCTGCGCACCCACACCTCGCCGGTGCAGATCCGCACCATGCAGGGCGAGAAGCCGCCGCTCCGCGTGATCTGCCCGGGCCGCACCTATCGGGTCGACAGCGACATGACCCATTCGCCGATGTTCCACCAGGTCGAAGGCCTGGTGATCGACGAGAGCACGCATATGGGGCATCTCAAGGGCTGCCTGCAGGATTTCTGCCGCGCCTTCTTCGGCATCGATGACCTGAAATTGCGATTCCGCCCGAGCTACTTCCCCTTCACCGAGCCCTCGGCGGAGGTCGATATCGGCTGCGACCGTTCCGGCGGCCAGCTGAAGCTCGGCCAAGGCAACGATTGGCTGGAGATCCTCGGCTGCGGCATGGTGCATCCGAAGGTGCTGAAGAATTGCGGCCTCGATCCCGAGAAAGTCCAGGGCTTCGCCTTCGGCATGGGCATCGAGCGCATCGCCATGCTGAAATACGGAATCCCGGACTTGCGCACCTTCTATGACGCCGATCTGCGCTGGCTGAAACATTACGGCTTCCTGCCCCTGGATGTGCCCTCGGTGGTGGGAGGGCTGACGCGATGAAGTTCACCCTCTCCTGGCTGAAGACGCACCTCGACACCCGCGCCGATGCGGCCGAGATCGCGAAAGCGCTGACGGCCCTCGGTCTCGAGGTCGAGGGAATCGATGATCCCGCGAAGGCGCTGGCACCCTTCGTCGTCGGCTATGTGGCTGAGGCGAAGCCGCATCCGAATGCCGATCGGCTCCGCGTCTGCCGGGTCGATACCGGCAAGGGCGCGGTGCAGGTGGTCTGCGGCGCACCCAACGCGCGCACCGGGATGAAGGGCGTGTTCGCGCCGCCGGGCACCCACATCCCCGGCACCGGCCTCGACCTCAAGGCCGGCAACATCCGCGGCGAAGCCTCGAACGGCATGCTCTGCTCCGCCCGCGAACTGGGCCTGGGGCAGGACCATGACGGCATCATCGAGCTGCCCGAGGACGCGCCGATCGGCATGAGCTTCGTGAAGTACCGCAACCTCGACGATCCGGTCATCGAGATCAAGGTGACGCCGGACCGCGCGGATTGCCTCGGCGTGCGCGGCATCGCCCGCGATCTCGCGGCGGCCGGCCTGGGCACCTTGAAGCCCTTTGCGCCCACGCATCTCTCCGGAACCTTCAAGAGCCCGATCCAGTGGCGCATCGATCCCTCAGCAGCGACCGGCTGCCCCTATGTGGCCGGGCGCTATTTCAAGGGCGTTAGGAACGGCCCGAGCCCGCAGTGGCTGCAAGACCGCCTGACCTCGATCGGCCTGCGGCCGATCTCGGCACTGGTCGATATCACCAATTTCGTCACCTATGACCTCGGCCGGCCGCTGCATGTCTTCGACGCGAAGAAAGTGGCGGGCGATCCCACCATGCGCGCGGCGAAAGACGGCGAGACCGTGCTCGCGCTCGACGGCAAGACCTACACTCTCGAAGCCGGCATGATCGTCATCGCCGACAGCCGCGGCCCCGAGGCGATCGGCGGCATCATGGGCGGCGAGGAATCCGGCTGCTCGCTGGAGACCACCGACGTCTTCCTCGAAGTCGCCCTGTTCGACCCGATCCAGGTGGCGCGCGCCGGGCGCAAGCTCGGCATCCTTTCGGATGCGCGCTATCGCTTCGAGCGCGGCGTCGATCCGAAATCGGCGGGCTGGGGCGTCGATATCGCCACCCAGCTCATCCTCGAGCTGTGCGGCGGCGAGGCCAGCGAGGTCACCACGGCGGGCACGATGCCGAAGGGCACCCGCACCATCAACTTCCGTCCGGCGCGGGTGGAATCGCTCGGCGGCTGCGTGGTCGGCACCGAGAAGCAGCGGCAGTTCCTGCAGGCGCTCGGCTTCACGGTCATCCCCGCCAGCGCCGCCTGGCAGGTCACGACGCCGACCTGGCGTGCCGATGTCGAAGGCGAAGCGGACCTAGTCGAAGAGGTGCTGCGGGTCAACGGCTTCGACCAGATCGCGCCGGTCTCCATGCCGCGCGACGCCGCCTTGCCGAAGGTGGCGGTGTCGCCGGCGCAGAAGCGGGTCCAGGTGGCCAAGCGGATTCTCGCCACGCGCGGCATCGAGGAAGCGGTCACCTTCAGCTTCATGCCGGGCTCGGTCGCGGCCCTCTTTGCCGGCGACAACGCGCTGATCCCGCTCGCCAACCCGATCAGCGCCGATCTCGACGTGATGCGGCCCTCGATCCTCGGCAACCTGCTGCAGGCGGCCGGGCGCAATGCGGCGCGCGGGCTTCCCGACGCGGCGATGTATGAAGTCGGCCCCGCTTACGCCAACGATACGACGAAGGGCCAGCTGACCGTCGCGACCGGTATCCGCGTTGGCGATTATCAGGAGCGCCATTGGAGCGGCAAGCCGCGCAACGTCGATGCCTTCGACGCCAAGGGCGACGCGGTCGCCTTGCTGGAAGCGCTCGGTGCGCCGGTCGAGAATCTGCAGGCGACCTCGGATGCGCCGGGCTATTTCCATCCCGGCCGCTCGGCTTCATTGCGGCTCGGGCCAAACGTGCTCGCGGTGTTCGGCGAGATTCACCCGAAGGTGATGAAAGCGCTCGATCTCAAGGGCCCGGCGGTCGGCTTCGAGATCTTCCTCGACCGCGTGCCGATGCCGCGTTCCAAAGGCACGGCCCGGCCATTGCTCGATGCGTCGAGTTTCCAGCCGCTGGCGCGCGACTTCGCGTTCGTGGTGGCGAGCGACGTCTCGGCCGAGAAGCTGATCAAGGCGGCGAAACAGGCCGACAAGGCGCTGATCACCGCGGTCTCGATCTTCGACGTGTTCGAAGGCGGATCCTTGGGCGCGGGCAAGAAGTCGATCGCGCTTTCGGTCACCCTGCAGCCCAGGGAGAAGACCCTGACCGACGCCGAGATCGAAGCCGTCTCGGCCAAGGTCGTCGCCGCGGTCAACAAGGCGACCGGCGGCGAGCTCCGCAAGTAGGCCACTTGAAATCGGCGCGCCACGGACGATATCTCGTCGTTCGTGGCGCCGATCCCGCGCCGCTTCCTTCGGCGCAGGAGCGCCGAACACCTTCCATGACGACTGCAAAGGGTGTCGAAACACCCGCCGACCCTTCGCCGCAACCGCGCGAAGCGATCCTGCGCTGGTCGCACCGCGGCTGGCGTTGGTATTCCTATCCCGGCGGCGAGCAAATTTGGGGCGGCCTCTCCATGGCCGGCGCCGCGGGCTGTATCTTCTTCAGCATGGCGCTGCTCGGCAAGAACGGCGAGGCTTTCCTGATCGGGCTGCCGTTTGCGCTGGGCTGTCTTGTCCTGCCGTGCTGGCTGATGTGGTCCTATCTGCCGAAGCGCGATCGACGAAGGCAGCGCGAGGCGGTGACGAAGGCGCTGCGCGAGAAACTGTACGCTGTCCGCTTCAAGGACGGCAGCGTCAGCGATTTCTCGCCGACCGGCGGCGTGCTGCTGACTCATGGCATGGCGCTGATGTTCGACGCGTCACGCCTTCTTGGACGGCTGTTTCAATACCCGGGCGACGGCATGATCAGCGAGATCGACTGGATCTGGAGCATGGAGGACTTCTGCCGCTTCGAAGTCCGCGAGGTGCCGGTCAGGGGCTGGTGGCAGCGCGTGCGGAAGGCATTCGGCGCCAGGCCACGCATGCGACTTGGGCTCTCCGCCTTCGCGCGGAAGGATGGTTCGACTTTCGATTGGCCGCTGTTGCCGGAATACGAGGCCGCCGCCCGCAAGATCGCGGCGACGCTCAACCGGAAGCTCGACGGTCGCGATTTGGTCTGAAGTTGAAGCGAAGACGGCGCCCCGCGAACCGGGGTGCCGTCTTATGGCCGCAAGAGCCTCAGGCCGCTGCCGCGACCGCCTTGCGCCGGCGGGCCGCGAAGCCCAGGGCGCCCAGCGCCGAGAGGAAGAGCGGCAACGCCGCCGGGATCGGCGTCGTCGCCACCGCCGCCGTCGTGCTGATCGTGGCCCCGAGGGCGAACTCGGTGGCGCTCGGGTCGAGGATGCCGAAGACCCGGAGCCAGTAACTGCCCGCCAGCGACACCAGGTGATAGGGCGTCTGCGTCGCCTGGTCGAAGCCGGTCGGCTCCAGCACCGCGGTGGCGCCGCTGGGGAAGACGCCGCCGCCGACCGAGCCGGAGGTCGACCAAGTGGCACTCGGGCCGGTGTCGATCAGGTTGGGATTTGGGTTGGCCGGGTCGGTGTAGAGCGCGGCAAGGTCGGCGCCGGTGAAGAGGCTGTTGTCCGGACCGGAGGGTGCCGCGTCGTAGAACTGCATGTGCATTTCCGAGAAGGCCGATCCGCCGGTCGGGCCGACGGTTGCGGTGACATAGCTGTCCTGGCTGATCGAAAACTCGAACAGATAGTCGAAATAGTCGCCCGAGCTGGTGGCGCCGCTGCTGCCCAGGGCGGGCGGCGCCGCAACCGACACGGAGGTGCTCCCCACGAGATTGTAAGGTCCGTTGACGATCGACGTGATCGGCAGCGTATCCGCTGCCGCCGGACTGAGAATCCCGGCGAGAGCCAGCGCGCCGCCGGCGATCAACCCCCTATGCGTGCGAATCATACCCTGCCCCTCTGTCGCTCCGTCTCGGCGCCGATGCCGTTGTGCGACAAGGGTAAGCGGAGCCCGGACCCCGACGCGCCACGCATCTCAGGGTCGCGCCGGGGCAATTCGTGACATCTGCTGCGTCGCGATCGCGATTAACCGTGTTCGCTCGACAGAGCCCCGGACAGGAATGATAGTCTATGCAGGGGCGCATCGGGACAGGTCGGGACATGGCGGCGGAGCATCTCGCAGCGGGCGATGCCGGGGGCGATCGCGAGGGATCCGGCCGGCGGCTGAACGGCTGGAAGGAGATCGGCGCTTTCTTCCAGAAGAACGAACGCACGGTGAAGCGCTGGGAGCAACGCGGCCTGCCGGTGCACCGCCTGCCCGGCGGCGCGAATACCGCCGTATTTGCCTTCACCGGCGAACTGGAGGCTTGGCTGAAGGGCGGCCGTGGCGCGACGCCGGCCCAGGAACCTCCGCCAGAGGAGGCGCAACCGTCGGGGGCGACGGCCGAACCGGACATGCCGTTACCGCCGCGGCCCTGGCATCTGCGGCCGGCTGCGGCTGCAGCGGCGCTCGCGATGGTCGTGGCTTTGGCGCTGGCGGTGGGTTTCGGCGCGCTCGGCACGGTGGGAAGCACCGGGCGCGAAGCAGCGGCGCGGCACCAGCCGCCGGCCGAGGCAGCGCAGCTCTATCTCTCCGGCCTCTATCACTGGAACACGCGCACCGCCGAGGGCCTGAAGCAGTCCCTGGACGAGTTCAGCCGCGCGATCGCCCTCGATCCCGATTATGCCGCGGCCCATGCCGGGCTCGGCAATGCCTATAACCTGCTGGCGCAATACGGCGTGATGAAGCCCGGCGAGGCCTATCCGCAGGCCCGGGCCGCGGCGGAGAAGGCGATCGCCCTCGACCCCGATCTCGCCGACGGCTACAGCGCCCTCGCCTTCGCCATGTTCTACGGCTTCAAGGATCTCCGCCGGTCGGAGACGCTGTTCCAGAAGGCGTTGGCGCTCGATCCCAATTCGGGCCGGACCTTCCATTGGTATGCGCTGGTCATGATGCATACCGGCCGGTTCGAGGAACCGCTGCGCGCCATCACAAAAGCGCAGGAGCTCGATCCCCAGTCGCACGCAGTCCGCGCCAATCGCGGACTGATCCTGTTCTATGCCGGCCGCAACGAAGAGGCGATCGCGGTCTTGAGCGACCTGACGCGGAGCGCGCCCGGCTTCCTCGCGCCGCATTACTATCTCGCCACCATCTATCTCGACCAGCAGCGCTACGACGACTATCTCCGCGAGTCGCTGAAGGCCGCCGAGGTCGAAGGCAATGCCGCACTCAGAGCCGAGATCGAGGCCGGTGCCGCGGGCTATCGCGCCGGCGGCGCCCAGGGCCTTTTTGCCGCGATGCTCGCCGTTCAGAAGAGCGAGCTGGCGGCCGGGCGCGAGACCGCCTTCAACGTCGCGCGCACTGCAGCCCTGCTCGGCGACCGCGACGCCGCCCTGGCTTCGCTGGAACAGTCGCTCGCCGGCGGCGAGCCCGATCTGCTGGGGATCCGGATCGATCGCTCGTTCCGGTCGCTGCGCGAAGACGCGCGTTTCCAGAAGCTCGCCGATACCGTGCTGGATCTGCCGTAGGATCCGCGTGCAGCAGAAACAGAAACGGCGTCCCGCCCATCGGGACGCCGTTCTGGCAGGACCAGCCGTATCAGGCCGCGGCGGCGGCCGCGGACTTCCGACGCCAACCCATGAAGCCGAACAGGCCCAGCGCGCTGGCGAAAAGCGGCAGGGCTGCCGGGATCGGCGTGGTGGCAACGGCGGTCGCCGCAATGGTGCCGCTGATCGCACTCAGCGCATGGCCGCTGTTGATGTTGCCGGGAAGCAGGCCAAAGAGGCGCAGATAGTAGGTGCCGGCCGCCAGGCTCAAGGTGCTCAGCGCACCGCCGTTGGTGCTGCCCTGGGTCAGCAGGCCGGCCGTGTTGGTCAGGCTGAGCGGCGCCGGATTGGCGTCGGTCAGCGAGCTCCCGGCCGGCACCTGGCCGGAGATCGGCGAATTGTCGAACAGCGCCGCATAGGCGTTGAAGGCGTAGGCGCCGTTCGCGGTCGCCGTGGTGGTGATGGTCACGTCGCTGGCATCGGTCAGCGTGAAGGAAAAGACGTAGTCGTAATAGGTCTTGCCGTTGCCGAAGCTGGCGACATTGACGCCGGTGGCGCCGGCGCCGAAGTTCAGGTCCGGATCCGCCGCGGCGATCGAGCCCAGGGAATTGATGGTGCTGGTTCCGGTCACGGTGGTGGCTCCGGCCGGTGCGGCCAGCATCAGCATCGCTGCGCCGACCAGGGCGCCCCAAATGGTCAATTTCATAACGGCTCCGTCTTCCCCAAATGCGTGTTCACGACGGACCGTGGTCTGCCGCGTCGCAACGAATACGAGTCGAGGCGCCGGATATTCCTTTTGTTAACCACGATTCGGAGCCCAGCGGCACGGGCTGTTCCTGATGCGCAAATATCTGGTGGGAAATGTGAAATCTGCTATGGGCGGATGATGGTTTTCAGCCGGTCGCTACCACCAGAAATGAGTCGCTGATAGGCCTCCGGCACGGATTGCAGGTCGATCGGATCCTCGACCAGCCGGGACAGCGGGGCTTCGAGCGCTTTCAGCAGGCCGACCGCCTCCGGAAGCTCGTCGCGGAAGGCGGAGCAGCCCTTCAGTTCCAACTCGCGCTCGACCACGGCAATGGCGTTGATCGATGCGGCGCCGGCCGGGATGCCGACCAAGGCGATGCGGGCCGCGGGGCCGGCGAGCGCGATCAGCTTGGCGAGGACCGCGGGGACGCCGGTCGCTTCGATCGCGCAGTCGAAAGGCTGGCCGATCCAGACCGCATCGAGCTCGACCGGAGCGGCGCCAGTCACGGCCTCGACCAGCGCGCGCCGGGCCGGATTGCGCTCGGCGAACAGCACGGGGCCGAAGCCTTGATGCTTCAACAGCAGGCAGGCGAGGCCGCCGACCGGGCCGGCGCCGGCAACCAGCACCGGCTTGCCCCGCTCCGGCGCGGCGCGCTTGATCGCATGCAGCGCGACCGCGAGCGGCTCGCTGAGTGCCGCGACCTGCGGCGGGACCGAGGCGTCAACTT